>CAIYOD010000085.1 GCA_903927755.1 uncultured Thermoleophilia bacterium
CGGCCCTACGACTCGACCGCCGAACGGATCGCCGCCCTGCCCGGCTTCCTGCGCTACTACAATGGCTACCGACCGCACGGAGGTCTGGACGGCAGCACGCCGCTGGGCAGACTCAGGTCAACAACCTCGTGATGCAGAACAGCTAGAACGACCGCCGGCGAGGGGCCGGAGTGTGGTCCGTGTGATGTCCGGAGATGCCGAACCCGCTCAGCCGCACCTGCATCGCCTGCCGGCTGACGTCGAACCGGTCGGCGAGCCGGGCCGGGTCGGTGCCCAGCTCGAGCACCGCTTGGCGGACGAGCGGCTCCGGCATCAGGAGCTCGGCCGCGAACTGGTCGGCCTCCCGTTCCTGCAGCCGCCACGCCTCGTTGACGGCGCCGCCGCGCTCCGGAGCGAGCCGCCCGGGGTGCAGCACGAAGTGGCCGATCTCGTGGGCGATCGTGAACCGGCGGCGACGCTCGTTGGAGGGGCCGCCCACCATGATCGCGTGACCGTCGCCCATCGGCTGCAGCGCGCCTTCGCTCAGGAAGGGCTCGCCGGTGGTCTGGACGACCTCGAGATTGAGAGCGCTGACGACGTCGCGCAGCGAGACCGGCTCGCGGGAGACGCCGGCGCTCTGCAGCAGGCGCGCGGCCTGCCGGCGGATATGGGCGGAAGAATGACTCACCAGGGTGCCTCGCCGGAGATACTACCACCGCGTCCGGACGGTGGTGCCGGGGACGCCCCGACGGCCGGAGAGGCCGCGCTCAGGCGGCCTGGCGACGCTCAGGCGAAGAGCGGCAGCACGCGCGCGACGACTCCGCCCACGAGGAGCGCGATGACGATGGTGCCGGCGCAGATGACGGCCGTGCGCCGCCAGCCCAGCTCGCGCCCGAGCACCGCGATCGTGGCCACGCAGGGCACGTAGATCGCGTTCACCAGGGCGTAGGTGACGATTTGCGACGTCGACATGAAGGACGAGATGCTCACCACCGCCCCGCCGGCCTGGACGGCGGCGAAGACGAGCAGCAGTTGAAGCGCCAGTTCCTTGCGCAGGATGGCGAAGACGAGCGTCAGCCCGGCCACCATCGGCAGCAGGAGCCAGCCCTCGACGACGGGCTCGAGCACGGTGCCCAGCTTCCACACCCACCCGGTCTCGTAGAGCAGGCCGAGCGCCATGCTGCCGAGCAGGATGATGGGTGCGGCGTCCCAGACGAACTCGCGGAAACGCCGCCACGTCTTGCGGGCCACCTGCCGGAGCACCGGGCGCCGGAAGGGGAACATCTCCATGACCAGCACGCCCTTGTCGCCGGGCATGAGGCGGTTCATCCCGAGCCCCGCGAGGACGATGACGATGATGATGATGAGATAGGTGAGCACGGCGTACTGCCAGCCGGCCACGCCGGCCACGGCGCCGATGATCACCGCCGTGCGCGCGCTGCACGGCGTGAGCGTCGCCAGGACGGCGGCGATGGTGCGCTCGCGCTTGCTGCCGAGCGAACGCGTCGCGATGATCGCCGGCACGTTGCAGCCGCCGGCGGCGATCAGCGGGATGATCGCCCGGCCGTGCAGCCCGACCCGATGCATGATGCGGTCGCTGAGAAAGGCGGCGGCGTTCATGTAGCCGGTGTCCTCGACCAGCGCCAGGATGAAGTAGAAGGTGAGGATGTACGGGATGCCCACGGCGAGCGTGGCCAGGATGCCGCCGTCGACTCCCCAGAGGACCACCCTGCCGACCGTACCGTCGCCGAAGATCGTCGTCACGACGCTGATCACCGCCGGCGAGATCCACGCGGTCCAGGCGGCCGTGAGCACGCGCGCCAGCAGGTCGCCGACGATGAAGAGCGTCGCGAACACGGCGACGATGACGCCGATCATGATCGGGATGCCGGTCCGCGGCGCCGTGGTGAGGCGCCACCAGCGGTCGGCGGCGGCGCGGGTGTCCTGGGCCGCCGCCGCCAGCGCTCGCGATTCGGCGTGCCGCGCCTTGGAGATCTCGAGCGCGAGGCCCTCGTCGTGCTCGGTGAGGAAGCCGTCGACGTCGAGACCCAGATCACGCGTGACCTCGGCGTCGCCCTCGAGCACGGCGAACGCGGCGGCGCGCGCGCCGAGCCCGCCGGGAGCCACCAGCCCGGCGCCGTCGGCGCGCGTGGCGATGTGGAAGGCGAGCTCCTCCAGCCGCTCCTCGGTCGCCGGCGGCAGTGGCGTCCCCGCCGTCTTACCGAGGCCGTCCCCGAGTGAGACGCGCAGGATCGCCGCCTCCAGCTCCGGGAGACCCTCGCCGCGCGGCGCGACGGTGGGCACCACGGGGACGCCGAGGTCACGAGAGAGCACCTCGGCGTCCGGCACGCGCCCGCGCCGGCGCGCCTCGTCGGAGAGGTTGAGCGCGATGACGACGGCGTAGCCGAGGTCGAGGAGTTGCAGCGGCAGGTAGAGGCTCCGCGCCAGGTTGGTCGCATCGGCGACGGCGACGACGACGCCGGGCCGCCACTCGAGCAGCGCCGTCCGAGCCGCCTGCTGGTCGTCGCCCGGCCCGTCGAGCGAGTAGCTGCCCGGCAGGTCCACGATCTCGATACGCCTGTCTTTCCACTGCGTGCACACGGCGCAGGCGTCGACCGTCACGCCGGCGCAATTCGCGGTCTCCCGCGACGACCCGGTCAGGGAATTGAAGAGCGATGACTTGCCGACGTTGGGGTTGCCGGCGAGGCAGACCACCACCGGCGGACCTGCGGGGCACGCCCCGGCCGCCTCGCGGCGGCTCTGGCGGAGCGTCGTCGCCATAGACGTCAGCCGCGGACCATGATCTTGTCCGTGACCTCGCGTCCGAGGGCGTACTGAGAGCCGCCCACGCGGATGAGCAGCGGCCCGTTGAAGGGCGCCACGCTCTCCACGGCGATGGGCGTGTCGGGGAGAAGACCGAGCGACGCGAGGTAGCGGAGCAGGTCGCTCTTCTCCTCGGTGATGCAGCCGATGACGGCTGCGTCGCCAGGCTCGAGCGCCGAGAGCGGCCGGAGGTCCTCGTCGGCGAGCGAGCCGTCCTCGGCGGGGATCGCGTGACCGTGCGGGCAGGTGAGCGGATTACCGAGTTGTTCGGCAAGACGCGCCTCGACCTCGGGGCTGAGCACGTGCTCGAGCTTGCACGCCTCTTCGTGGACGGCGTCCCAGGGCATGTCGAGATAGTCCACGAGGAACCGCTCGCTGAGCCGGTGCCGGCGCACGAGGGTCGCGCCCTCACCGTTGCCCGCCTCTGTGAGGGCGATGCCGCGCCCCTCCGTGGGCTCCTGTACGAGACCGGCCGCGCGCAGGCGGCCGAGCATCTCGGAGACCGACGGCGGCGCCACGCCGAGCTCGATGGCGAGCCGTTTGACGGTGACCGGCTGGGTGCCGCGCTGCAGTTTGAAGATGGCCTCGAGGTACTCCTCGGCGCTCTGCGTGCGTACGGCCACGGCGCGGCTCCAGTCTCGGATGGTGGTGAGGCGGGAGGCCCTGGCGGGCGCCCGCCCCCGACTCCTCATTAGGATACCCTACGCATCGGCATGAGGGAATCCTGACTTTAGTCAAGAGGACTGCCGATTCAAAGCGCGCAGGAGAGGCGAACAGAGGCGCGGAGCGGGTGAGACTGGAGCGGATGACGGGGCTCGAACCCGCGATCTTCAGCTTGGGAAGCTGACGTGCTACCAGCTGCACCACATCCGCTCGAGGGGACTATCTGACCACAGGGGCGGCGGGGTCGCAAGCTGCGGCCGCCCCGCCGCGTCGCCGCGTCAGCCCGCGCTCTCGGAGAGCCTCAGGCAGGCGAGGAAGCCCCTGTAGACCTCGGTGAAGGTCTCCCCCGCGATCTCCAGCGTGCGACCGTCGAGCCGCGTCGTCCCCGGGCAGGTCTCGGCGAGGTCGCAGAACTGGACGCGGGTGAACGTGAGCCGGAGCGGCTCGCCGTTCCAGGCGAGCGGCGCCGGCTTGTCCTGTGCCCGAAGCGCCGCCTCCACGTCCGCCCTCAGGAGCTCGTGCGTCTCGCCGGGGACGCGGAGCGCGGCGGCCTCGCGACGCACCCCGGTCTTGACCACCGTGGTGGCGATGCCGGGGACCAGCGCCCGCGCCTCCGCTGCGGCCTTGTCGTCGCCGGAGAGATAGAGCGCCGGCACGCCGGACTCGCCGGCGAGCAGGGCGCCGACGCCGAACTCGCCGATCTCGAGCTCGCCGACCCTGGCGGCGTAGACCTTGTAGTTCCAGGTGTGCTCGAGCACCGCGGCCTGCGTGCCCGCCATGGCGTGGTAGCCGACGAACAGCGCCCCGTCACGGTCGGGGCCGAGACCCTGGAGCATGCTGAGCGGCGTGGGCGAGCCGCTCACCAGGGTCGCGAAACCGGGCAGGTCCGACGGGTCGAGATTGCGGCCGTCGTCGTGGGCGTCGCAGATCACGACGTCGCGCGCGCCGGCCGCGGCGCAGCCCTCGAGGACGGCGTCGAGGTCGGCGCGCATGTGGACTCGGGCGCGCTCCGCGGCCGCGCCCTCCCGCGCCGTGTCCGCCTCGGTCACGACGCCCGAGATGCCTTCGAGGTCTATGGCGATGAACAGCTTCACAGGGCGCCTCCCAGGGACGTCGTCAGGAACGGTCGGAGCCTGTCGCGCCACCGGCGTCCAGGCGGCGCGCCAGTGCCGCGACCAGGCGCCCGGCAGCCTCGAGGTCGTCCAGGTGCGCGACCTCGAACGGCGAGTGCATGTAGCGCATCGGCAGGCCGATGGTGAGCGTGGCCTCCGTGCCGGCGGCCATCAGCTCGTCGGCGTCGGTCTCGGTCTCGCCGGGATACGCCTTGATCTGGACGGGGACGCCCTCCGCCGCGGCGACCTCGCGCGCGAGCGCCACCAGGCGCTCGCTGCTGCCCGCGCCGCGGCTGACGATGGGACCGGCGCCCAGCTTGACCTCGCCGGCCAGCTCCTTGGCGTCGGCGGCCGGCGTGTCGCTGCAGAAGTCGCCGTCAAGCACGATCAGCACGTCCGGATGCAGCCGCCGCGCGAGCGCCTTGGCGCCCATGAACGTGGTCTCCTCGTGCACGGTGGCGAACCCGGTGAGCCGGGCCGCCCCCGGAGCCTCGGCATACAGCTCGAGGGCGCGGATCATGGCGTAGAGCCCGGCGCGGTCGTCCAGCGCCTGCGTCGCGACCACTCCGGGCGAGAGCTCGATGAAGTCCGGCGTGAACGTGACCGGGTCGCCGACGGCGATCCGCGCCAGCGCTTCGTCCCGCCCGCCGGCGCCGATGTCGAGGAACTGCTCGTGCAGTTCCGGCGCCGTCCGGCGCTCGTCCATCGGGATGATGTGGCTGGGCTTGCGGCCGCCGACTGCGTGTACAACGCCCTCGCGGCCGTGGATCACGAAATGGCGGCCCGGCACCAGCAGGGGAGCAAGGCCGCCGATGCGCTCCACGAAGACGTAACCGTGCTCGTCGACGTGCGTCACGATGAGGCCGATCTGGTCGGCGTGGGCGGCGATCCCGACCAGCGGTCCGTCCTCCGGCCCCACCCCCAGCCACACGTTGCCCAAGGGGTCGCCTCCGGCCTCACCGAGCGGCGCCAGGCGGCGGCGGACGACGTCCTGCACCGCCGCCTCGAACCCTGTCGGACCCGGGGTCAGGCAGAGCGTCCGCAGCAGGTCCATGTGGCCCTTCATCATGCCTCCCCTTCTGGCAGCGTCGGCTCGCTGAGCGAGATGCTAGTGTACGGCACGGGCGTGAGTTCGTGATGAATGGGAATACGTACCTTGTCATACGTACTGGACAGCGTGAGAGGCGCGCTGCGCCACACGTGCAATGCCACACGACGGAGGGAGTCGTGATGGAGGATGCAAGACCGAAGTGGCTGCGCAGCACCAAAGGCGCACCCTTCACCGGCATCGGTTCTCTCGAGGCGGACATTCTGGCGGTCGTCTGGGAGAAGGACGAGACCACGGTGCGCGCGGTCTACGAGACCCTGCGCGAACGAAGGACGATCGCCTACACGACCGTCATGACCGTCATGAACAACCTCGTGAAGAAGCATCTGCTGGCGCAGGACAAGACCGCGATCGCGTACGTCTACACCCCGGCCATCCCCGGGCGCGAGGTGGGACAGACCGTGCTCGAGAGCGTGGTGCACAAGCTGATCAGCGACCAGACCGGGACGGCGATCTCGATGCTGCTCGGCCTGGACTCGGATCTCCCCGGCGACAAGCTGGACGAACTCCGGACCTGGGTGCGCGACAACTCCGGCGGATGAGCTGCCTGGGCCGGGGCACGAGCAACGCCGGCCCCGGCCCAAGGCTCACATCGATTCCGGCGCGCTGACGCCGAGCAGGCCGAGCCCCGCGGCGAGCGTGGACCGCACGGCGGTACACAGCCCCGCGCGGAACGCGGCCACGTCGGCGTCGTCGCTGAGCACGCGACAGTGCCGGTAGAACACGTGGAACTCTGCCGCGAGCTCCCCCAGATAGCCGTGCACGCGATGCGGCGAGCGGGTGTCCGCCGCGCTCAGCAGCACGTCCGGAAAGCGCGCCAGAGCCTGCAGGAGCGAGCGCTCGTGCGGCCCCACCGTCACGGCCGGGACGGCTTCGCCCGCCGGCCGCTCCCCGCCGCCCGGCAGGTTCTTCAGGATGCTGCAGATGCGCGCGTGCGCGTACTGGACGTAGTACACCGGGTTCTGGTTGCTCTGCTGCACGGCGAGGTCGATGTCCAGTTCGAGCGTGGTGTCCTGCGAGCGACCGACGAGCAGGAACCGCGCCGCGTCCACGCCGATCGCGTCGACGAGGTCGTCCACCGTGACGATGTCGCCGCGGCGCTTGCTCATCCGCCGCGACTCCCCGCTCTCGAGCAGGTTCACGAGCTGGCCGATGATGAGCTCGAGCTTGTCCGGGTCGTGCGGCGGCAGCGCCGTGAAGGCGGCCTTCATGCGCGGCACGTAGCCGTGATGATCGGCGCCCCAGATGTCGATCATGTGCTCGAACCCGCGGTCCATCTTGTCACGGTGATAGGCGATGTCGCTCAGGAAGTAGGTAGGATCACCGGTGCCGCGGATGAGCACCCGGTCCTTGTCGTCGCCGTACTGCGTCGTCTTGAGCCAGGCCGCCCCGTCCTCGTCGTAGAGGAGGTCCTCGCCGTCGAGGTCGGCCAGTGACTTGCCGACCTCGCCGCCGAAGCCGCGGTGGACGCCGTCGCCTTCGTAGAGCGAGCTCTCCGGCGTCCAGACGTCGAACGGGACGCGCAGGCGCTCGAGGGTGACGCGGAACTGCGCCAGGATCGCGTCCCGGCCCCAGAGCTTGAGCTCTCCGGTCACCTCCGCCGGAAGGGCGGTGACGTCCGGAACGACCGCCTCGAGCGCCGGCTTGTAGCGGTCGCCGACGGTGGCGATGAGCTCGTCGGCGAGGTCGAGCAGGTAGTCGCCCTGGTACCCCTCTTCGGGGACCGGCGTGTCCAGGCCGAGCCGCTGCCCGTAGCGGGCGGCGAGCGACTGGCCGAAGCGCAGCATCTGCGTGCCGTAGTCGTTGACGTAGAACTCGCGGGTCACGTCGTGGCCGACGAAGGCGAGGATGCGGCAGAGCGCGTCGCCGTAGGAGGCGTACCGGGCGTGGCCCACGTGCAGCGGCCCCGTGGGGTTCACGCTGACGAACTCGATGTTCATCCGTTTGCGCTGCGGGACCGGCAGAGCCCCACGGCCGTAGTCGACGCCCTCGGCCAGGAGCTTGTCCAGAGCGCCGCGGTACCAGGTGTCGTTGAGGAAGAGGTTGAGGAAGCCGGGTCCGGCGACCTCGAAACGGTCGCAGACGCCGGCGCCCGGACCCGCCAGCCAGCGGCCGCCGACCGCCTCGGCCAGTTCGCGCGGCACGCGGCCGGCGCGCTTGGCCGTGATCAAGGCCGCATTGGTCGTGACGTCACCGTGCTCCGGCCGCGCCGGCAGCGTGAGCTCCACGGCCGGCGCCTTGACCTCGGCGCCGCCGGCCGTCAGTTCTTCGTCGAGCGCAGCCTGCAGCGAGGCCGCGAGTCCGTTCAGGTCGTAGAGATCGTCGGTCATGGTCCACCGTCAGCCGTGTCCGCACCGGCCGGGCGGCCGCCGCCCGCTGATTCTATCCGCCCGCGTCGCGTCGCGCGACGGCGGGCCGGCCGCGCCTCAGTGGTGATAGGGCTCGCCGCGGAGGATCTTGCCGGCGCGGAACAACTGCTCGAGCAGCACGACGCGGGCGAGCTGGTGCGGGAGCGTCAGGGCCGAGAGCGACAGCGCGTCGGAGGCCCGCGCCCGGACTTCTCCGGCGAGCCCCAGGGATCCGCCGATCACGAAGCCCGCGCCGCCGCGCTCGAACGCCTGCTGCAGGCGGGCGGCGAAGGTCTCCGTGTCCAGCACGGCGCCTTCGACGACGAGCGCCGAGACAGCCGGCGACTGCGGCCACGCCGCGAGCAGGCGCTTGCCCTCCTCCCGGAGGACCTCGGCCTCGCTGCGGCCGCGGAGCGCGACCTCTTTCACCTCGCGCACGGTGACCGTCATGTGGGGCTTCAGGAGGTCGAGGTAGTGCCGTGCGGCAGGCGCAAGGTCGCGATGGAGCGAGCCGACGACGAGGAGTTCGACGCGCGCCGGCACAGGTCGCTCAGGAGCGCGGCGATCCGGAGTAGAACCCGACGCGGCCGGGGCCCCCGGTCCTCGCCGTGTACATCGTCGTCGCCGCCTTGGCGACGAGCTCCTCCGCGGAGCGGCCGTCGTCGGGGAAGCTCGCCACGCCGGCCGAAGCGGTGAGGGCGATGGCCCGGCCGTCCGTCTCGACGGCCAGCTCCTGCATCGCCCCGAGCACGCGCGCGAGCACCGCGTCGGCCTGCTGGTCGGCAGTCTCGGGCAGCACCAGCAGGAACTCGTCGGCTCCGTAGCGGCACACCAGGTCGCAGCTTCGAAGCTGGGCCGTGAGAGCAGCCGCCCAGTGACGCAGCACCTCGTCGCCCGCCTCGCGGCCGGCGCTCTCGTTGACCACGGTGAAGTCGTCGAGGTCGATCATCACGAAGGCGACCTGCCGGCCGTGCCGCTCCGCCCCGGCCAGCTCGAACACGGCGCGCTCCCTGAGCTGGCGGAAGTTGAGCAGACCAGTGAGCGGGTCGTGCGTCTCGTGCTCGCGCCGCTCGTGCAGCAGACGCAGGTTGTCCAGGGCGACGTCGGCCTGGTCGGCGAGCTGCGTGAGGAGCCGGCGCTGCTCGTCGGGATGGAAGCCGTTCTCGTGGTACAGGTAGCCGATGGCCTGCTGACCCGCGTAGCCCTCGAACTGGCACACGGTATCACCCAGACCCCAGCACATGGTCTCTTTGGTCAGGACCTCGGTCCCGGTGATGTCCTCGAGCACGCCGTCGATGATGCCGCGTTCCACGTCGCAGACCGGGGTCCCGGTGGCCGGCAGGTGCTCGCAGCTGAGGCACCGCTGCAGCTTGACGAGCACGCGCTCCTCGTCGAGCTCGACCTCGAGGTCGCCGAGCTTCATCTGCGCGAACCAGTCTTTGAGGCCCTGGATGGAGGTGATGCCGAGGTCGCGGCTGGCGCGCTTGCTCGCGAGGTAGATGGCCGGCCCCGCGCTCTCCCCCAGGATCTCGGGCAGGATCGCGAACTGGAGCAGGCGGACGAACGACGCCGGCGCCGTGGCGTCGGCCGGCGTGCTCGCCAGCATCGCGCCGGCGTCCGGCCACACGCGCCGTTCCTCGGAGGTCGTCAGGGCGATGACGCTGCGCAGCGTACGCGCGAAAACGGTCGCCAGCGACACTTCTTCCTGGGAACGCAGCGCCATACCTGTCCTCTCGGCGGCCACACGCGAGCCACACGCTCGCGCGAGACTCCATCTCAGTGAGCCGCCCGGCTGCCCGCAGAGCGACTCTGCCTGTACTATAGACGAAGGAGGCTCGACCCAGTCCTTATGCAGGGCTCTTGGGCCTGCGAAGCGTTGCCAGCTCAGTGTACGTCGGAGAGGCGAGATGCCGCCCGGACAAGCGCAGAACAGCTCTCATGGCGATCCGTCGGCGCTCGACAAGGCCGAGGCCCGCCGCCGCGCTCTCGCGGCCCGGGACGGCCTCACGGAGCACGAACGAGACCGGCTGGCAGAGGCCGTGCGCGCTCGTGCGCTGGCGCTCCCCGAGCTCGCCGCGGCCGGCACCGTCATGCTGTTCGCCTCGTTCCGCACCGAGCTCGACACGATGCCGATCGCTGAGTGGGTGCTGCGCACCGGCAAGAGCCTCTGCCTGCCCCGGGTCCTCGGTCCTCGCCGCATGGCGGCGTACCGCGTCACCGACCTCGGGGCCGACCTGGCGCCGGGCAAGTGGGACATCCCGGAGCCGCGCGAGGGGTCACCCGAGGTGCCGCCGGGAGTCATCGACCTCGTGTTCGTACCCGGATCGGCGTTCGACGAGGAGGGCCGCCGCTGCGGCTACGGCGGCGGCTTCTACGACAACTACCTGCCGCTCACGAGGCCCGGCACGCCGTGGGTCGCCCTCGCCTTCGAGGCGCAACTGGTGCCGAGGATCGACTGCGAAGGCCACGACCTGCCGGTGACGGCCATCGTCACCGAAGAGCGGGTGATCAGGCCGGGCTGAGAAGCTCGGCACTGCCGCGGCCCAGCCGGTCAGCCGTTGTGAAGGGCGACCTGGACCTCGTCGCGCACGCGCAGGAGCGCAGAGGTGACGGCATCCGGGTCTTCGTGGAAGCGCGCGGCCGGCATGGGCACGGAGATCGATGCCGCGCTGCCGTCGATGTCGGTGATCGCGACGCCCACGCCGCAGATCCCGGCGTGGTGCTCCTCGCAGTCGTAGGCGAGTCCGGTGGTCCGTATGGTCTCCAGCTCGGCGAACAGGTCTTTGCGATTGACCTGTGCGTGCCTGGCGGGGATGTCGAGGCGTTTCGGCAGCCGGCGCTTGACCTCGTCGGGGGACAACTGTGCGAGCAGCGCCTTGCCGTTCGCGGTGCAGTACGCGGGGAACCTGGCGCCGACCTGCGAGACCACCATCAGCGAGCGCTGCGGCGCCGGGTGCTGGGCGATGAACAGGACGTGCATGCCGTCCAGCACACCCAGATCGACCGTCTCGTTGAGCTCGCGCGCGAGCTGCTCCAGATAGGGCCGCACCACGGTGGGCAGATCGCGCTTGGACATCGCCAGGCGCATGATGCCGGGACCCAGGTGAAGACGTCCGGTCGCGACGTCGGTGAAGATGAAGTCCTCGTGCTCGAGCGCGCCGCGGATACGGTGGACGGTCGTGCGCGGGAGGCCTGAACGGGCGACGAGCTCGCTGAAGGTGAGTCCGCCTGAGGAGTCGGCAGCCAGCAGCCGCAGGATCGTGGCGGCGCGCGCCAGCACCTGGACGCCGTTCCGTTGTTCCTTCTCCGCATCGCGATCAGTGTCGATCACGTGTCCTCCATCCTCACGGTCCCGAGCCCCAGCCCCTGGGGCGACGACGGTCTGCGCTTCTCCATGGCGAACCGGCGCACCGCGTCACATCGCGCCGCAGGCGGCCACCAAAGGACCGGCGCGCGCCGGGGGCCGCCACGTCGGGGCCCCCCGCGCGTCCGCAC
>CAIYOD010000086.1 GCA_903927755.1 uncultured Thermoleophilia bacterium
CCGCCATGCGGCCCGCCCCCTCGTCGCATGCGAATGGGCGGGCCAGGCCGCCGGCCTGACTACTCCGGCTTCCTGACGCCCAGCGACGTCAGCGTGAAGAGCGGATCGAAGGCGAGGCCGTGGGCCTCGATCTGTTCACGGCCGCCCTCTTCGCGGTCCACGACGCAGAGAAGCGCGCCGACCTCGAGGCCGGCCTCGCGCAGCTGGTCGACGGCCATGAGCGCGGCGCCCCCGGACGTGACCACATCCTCGATCATGACGATCTTCTGGCCTGCCTCGGCCTTGCCCTCCATGGCCTTGTCGGTGCCGTAGCCCTTGGCGCCCTTGCGCACGATGACGAAGGGCTTGCCGCTGGCGAGCGACACGGCGGCGACGATGGCGACGGCGCCGAGCTCGGGACCGGCGAGCAGATCGAAGGGCTCGTAGGCCGGCAGCTTCTCCGCGAGGCCGGCGGCGATGTCGCGCAACAGGTCCGGCTGCGTCGAGAACAGGTACTTGTCGAGGTAGAACTTGCTGCGCCGGCCGGACCTGAGGACGAAATCGCCCTCGAGGTAGCTGGCGTCGAGCAGGCGCCGGCCGAGATCGCGGAGCGGTGAGCCTTCGGTGCCCCGCTCGATAGCGTGACTGCGGTCGCTCTTCATGGGCTCCCTTTCGGTCGTCTGCGAGTCACCGGCGCGCCGGGGCGCGCCGCGTCAGGCAGACTGTATAGCGGGTGTACCTGCGGCGCACCCCCAGGTCGACCCCGGCTGCGTCAGTCGATCAGGTGCCGCCGATGGCCATCCCGTCGATGACGACGGACGGCGTGAAGATGCTGCCGCCGGGGACCCAGCGGGCGTCGTCGCCCAGCGCCCGGATGCTCGTGAGCATCCCCACGATGTCGCCGGCCAGCGTGACCTCTCGCACCGGCGTCGTGAACTTCCCGTTCTCGATGAGGACGCCGCTGATGCCCACGGAGAACTCGCCGGAGATCGGATTGGCGCCGGAGTGGATGCCAACGGCATCGGTGACGAGGACGCCCTTCTCCATGCCGGCGACGATCTCGTCGAGCGGCGTCGCCGGCCCCGTGATCACAAGGTTGCTCGGCCGCACGCCCGGCAAGCCCGAGTAGCCGCCGCGCATGCCGTTGCCGGTGCTGGCGCGGCCGGCCTTGCGGCCCGTGTACGTATCGTAGAGGAAGCCCTGGAGCACGCCGCCGGTGATGAGCGGCGTGCGCCCGCAGGGCACGCCCTCGCCGTCGAACGGCGCGCTGTCGAGGCCGTCCTCGAGCGTGCCGTCGTCGACGAGCTCGAGGAGCTCGCCGGCCACGCGCTCGCCCTCACGGCCGGCGAACAGCGAGCGGCCCTTCTGCACGGCGTCGGCGGTCAGCGCGGAGCTGAGGACGCCGAAGAACGCCGCCGAAACGAACGGGTCGAGGATGACCGGCGCCTTCATCGACGGGCATTTCGTCGCGCCGAGCAGCCGGGTGGCGCGCTCGGTGGCCTCATTCCCGACGAACGCCGGGTCGAGGTCCTCCAGCGCGCGGCCGACGCTGTAGGAGTAGCCGGTCTCGACCTGGCCCTCCTGCTCCGCGAGCACGTACGCGAAGGCGTAGCACTGGCCGGCGCGGAAGCTGCCGCGCACGCCCGCCGTGCTGGCGAGAAACACCTCGCCGTCGCCGTCGACGTACATGGTGTCCTCGACGGTCTTGACGCGCGGATCGGCCGCCAGGGCGGTGGCTTCGACCTCGAGCGCCACGGCGATGCGCTGCTCGTCCGTCGCCGCCTCGAGCCGTGGGTCGAACGGATGCACGTCGGCGGGCTCGCCGCCGGGCTGCGGCAGGACGGCGAACTCGTCCGGATCGCTCACCGCGGCGTTGTCCACGGCGCGCTGCACGAGGTCGTCGAGCGCGCCGTCGCTGAGGTCGGAAGTGTAGGCGTGGCCGACCGCGCCGCCGGAGAACACGCGCACGCCCACGCCGCGGCGCTGGGCCGCCGTGAGCTGCTCGACCTCCTGGCGATAGACCTTGATGCGGTGCGAGGTGGAACGCTCGCCGTAGACTTCCACGTCTGCCGCGCCGCGCGCCTGGGCGCGCTCGAGCACGGCGTCGAGGATCTCGAACATCAGCCCGTCCCTCCCACCGTCATCTCCGCGATGCGCAGGGTGGCCTGGCCGGTGCCGACCGGCACGCCCTGGCCGTCCTTGCCGCAGACGCCGGTCTTGACGTCGAAGTCGCCGGCGATCATGTCGATCTTCATCAGGATGTCGATGCCGTTGCCGACGAGGGTGGCCCCGCGCAGCGGCGTCGTGAGCTTACCGTCCTCGATCAGGTAGCCCTCGGCGACGCCGAAGACGAAGTTCCCGCTGGCCGGCTCGACCTGCCCGCCGGCCAGACTCTTGGCGTAGAAGCCTCTCGGCGTCGCCGCGATAATCTCGTCCGGGTCCATGTCGCCGGGCGCGATGTACGTCGTGGTCATGCGCGGGATGGGCACGTGGCGGAACGACTGGCGGCGCCCGTTGCCCGTAGGCGCGGCGCCCGCCTCCCGGGCGCGCAGGCGGTCGTAGAGGTAGCCGGTCAGCCGGCCGTCCTCGATGACCATCGTCTTCTGCGTCGGCACGCCCTCGTCGTCGAACGCCTGGGAGCCCCAGCCGTTGGTGATGGATCCGTCGTCGTAGGCGCTGACCATGCCCGTGGCCACGATCTCGCCCATCTTGCCGTCGTAGATGCTGGCTCCCTTGGCGATGGCGTCGGCCTCGAGCCCGTGGCCGCACGCCTCGTGGAAGAGGGTGCCGCCGAACCCGTTGGCGAGCACGACCGGCATGGCGCCGACCGGGGCCGGCTTGCTGTCGAGCATGATGCGCGCCTTCTCGGCCGCGGTGCGGGCGACAGCTCGGGCGATCTCCTCGTCGACGAGCTCGAACCCGGCGCTGCCGCCCACCGCCTCGTGGCCCGTCTGGATGACGTCGCCGCGTCGGGCCACGACCTGCACCGTGAAGCGCGTGCGCGTGCGGTCGTCGAAGACGAGGTCGCCAAGCGAATTCGCGATGAGCACCTTCTGGCGAGTGTCGCCGTACCCCGCGATCGCCTGGACGATCTCGTCCGAGACCGACCGGGCGGCCTCGTCGCCGGCGCGGACCAGCTCGGCCTTGCGGGCGATCGCCACATCGCCGGGCGGCTTGAGCACCGGGTGCCTGCTGGGGTCGGAGCGCACGGCCCCGAGGTCGACGACGGCAGGGCCTTGCGCGCCGGCGCTCACCGCGGCGGCCACCGCGTCGGCCGCAGCGGTGAGCCCGGCCTCGTCGACAGCATCGCTGTAGGCGTAGTAGGTGCGCTCCCCCGTCAGGAGACGGACGGCGGCGCCGGTCTCGTGGCCGCCACTGGTCTGTTCGATGCGCCCGTCTTCGAGGCGCAGGCCGAGGGTGTCGCGGTCTTCCACGAAGACCTCGGCGAAGTCACCACCGCGGCGCAGCGCCCGTTCGATCGTGGCGTGCAGCAGGCCGGTGTCAAAGGTCGCGAGGTCCATCAGGCGCCTCCGGTGAGCGAGTCGCGGACGTCGGCGGCCAGCGTCTCGAGTTCGATGGTCAAGGGATCGGAACGGCCGAGAGTCTGCACAGACCCGTCGGCCGAGCCGAACTGCACGGCGGGCTCCGGCGCGCGAGCGGAACGCCGGCGCCAGCAGACGAGACCGGCGACGGCGCCGGCCGCGGCGGCGACAAGGGCGACGTTGCGCGCTTTCACGCCGCCTCCTCCCCGCCGAACGCGTCGCTCAGGCAGGTGCGCAGGTCGAACAGCAGCAGGGCGACCGCCGGGCGCGGACCCGTGACGGCGACGGCGCGATGGCCGTGCGCCTCCACGGCGGCGAGGACGCCGTCGGCAAGCGGGACGACGACGTGCTCGAGGCCGGCGTCACCGGCATGCCGGCTCGCCGCTTCCCAGAGCAGTCCGAGCGCTTCTGAGGCCCGCTCGCCTGCGGCGGCGGGCCCGGCGGCCACGACGGCCCCGGATGCGTCGACGACGGCGACCGACACGATGTCGGTCGAGACGTCGAGCAGGTCGCGGATGGCTTCGTCGAGCTTCAAGGTGTCCTCCGTACGGTGCCGGTGCCACCGTACACTACCCGGCTGCGGGCTTCTCTCACTCCTCGCCCGATGCGAACGTGCACAGCAGTTCGCAGCGGTCGCCGCCGCAGCTGATGCGGCAGTCGTCCGGAGCGATCGACAGCGTCCCAAGGCTCGCGGTGGCCACCTGGATGATGCCCGCGAGGAACGCACGGTGCATGGCGCAGACCAGGTCGGGGTCGGCGCCGGAGAGCTCGCGGAAGCTGCAGTTGTTGACGACGACGCGGAGCGAGCCGTCCTGCCAGGCGACCTCAGGGAGCAGGCCGTGCTCCTCGGCGATCTGCGCGACGAGGACGCTCACGGCGGCGCGGTCGCGCGGCGGTCCGGCGTCGCCGGACAGCGCCCGGCGCCCCTCCGCGACGCCGGCTTCGCGGCACACGCGCAGCGCGTCGTCGCGCGTCCCACCCGCCGAGAGCGCGTCGAGCGCGAGGCGGGAGAGCAGCTCGTAGCGGCGCGGTGGGAACCCGAAGGTCACGACCTTGTCGCTCAGCCGGTACAGCTTCGCCGGCCGGCCGCCCCCGGGCGCGCGACGGAAGCCGGTGTCCAGAAACCCTGCCTGCTCGAGCTTGGCGAGGTGCATTCGGGCGACGTTCGGATGCAGGCCGAACTCGCCGGCGACGTCGGCGACGGTGACGTCCGTCCCCGGCTGCTCGGCGATCCAGCGATAGATGTGGTAGCGGGTGTCGTCGGCAAGGACTGCCGACAGCTCGTGATCGCGGTCCACGCACCTTCCCCTCAACAGGAGTCCTAGGCGCTCGATACTATCGTCGGACCCTACTCCTGTAAACACGGTGCGCGTAGTGCGAACGCCCTAGCTGTTCTGAGTCACCACGTTATTGACAAGTGAGGGCCTGCCCTTATCGGTTGTTGGTGTCCAAGCCAAGACCGAGAGGGAGGCCCTCAATGTCGCATCGTAACGCGAGACTGACCCCGCACGGACGTCTGCTTCTCTGCGAGCGCGTCGAGATCGAAGGCTGGAAGGTCGGGGTGGCCGCTGGGGCCGCCGGCGTCAGCCGCCAGACGGCGGGCAAGTGGCTCGCCCGCTGGCGCGCCGAGGGCGCTGCTGGCCTTCTCGATCGTTCCTCGCGGCCGCTGCGCATCGCCCTGCGCGTGGTCGGCCGGCTGCTGCGAAAGGTCGTGCTGCTGCGCCTCCGGAAGCGTCGCGGACCGGCGTGGATCGCCTGGCGCACAGACCTTCCCCCGGCGACCGTCTACCGCGCCCTCAGGCGCCACCGCCTGCACCGCCTGCGCGCGCTCGATCCGCGGGAGCCCGTGGTGCGCTACTGCTGGCCGCACGCCGGCGACCTCGTCCACCTCGACACCAAGAAGCTGGGGCGCATCGGCGTCGGCGGCGGCAAGCGCTTCGGCGGACCGCAGCTCAAGCAACGCCACGAGGGAATCGGCTGGAACTACGCCCACGTGGCCGTCGACGACGCCACGAGGCTCGCCTACGCCGAGGAGCTGCCCGACGAGCGCGGGGTGACGGCGGCCGGCTTCCTGGAGCGGGCTCTGGTCTTCTTCGAGGGCCACGGCATCGAGGTGCGCCGTCTGCTCACTGACAACGGCAGCTGCTACTGCTCGAGCGCCTTCGCAGCGGCCTGTGAAGAACAGGGCCTCGTCCACTGGCGCACACGGCCCTACCGGCCGCAGACCAACGGCAAGGCGGAGGCGTTCGTGAAGATCGTCCAGAACGGCTGGGCCTACAAGCGGCCCTACGACTCGACCGCGGAACGGATCGCCGCCCTGCCCGGCTTCCTGCGCTACTACAATGGCTACCGACCGCATGGCGGCCTGGACGGCGACACACCGCTCGGCAGGCTCACCGGGTCAACAACCTCGTGATGCAGAACAGCTAGCGC
>CAIYOD010000087.1 GCA_903927755.1 uncultured Thermoleophilia bacterium
GGCCGCTGGCCCCGCCGCCCCTCGGCGTTCCGGCTCGAGCCGTGTGGCTCAGGCGACCTTCGGAAGCGTCGCGATCGACGCGGCGATCGCCTCCTCGGGGTGGTCGTAGTCCTCGAGCTCTCCGGAGAGATAGCGGTCGTAGGAGCCGAGGTCGAGAAGCCCGTGGCCGGTGAGGTTGAACAGGATGTTCTTGCTCACGCCCTCTTCCTTGGCCTTCAGCGCTTCGTTGATCGCGGCGAGGATCGCGTGCGCGCTCTCCGGCGCCGGCACGATGGCCTCGGTCTTCACGAAGAGCTGTGCCGCCTCGAAGACCTTGGTCTGTGCGACCGACACGGCCTCGAGCAGCCCCAGGTCGTACACGTGGCTGAGCAAGGGCGCCATGCCGTGATAGCGCAGGCCGCCGGCGTGGATGCCGGGCGGCATGTAGTCGTGGCCCAGCGTGTACATCTTGAACAGCGGCGTGGTCTGCGCCTCGTCGCCGAAGTCGTAGCGGAACTGACCTTTGGTGAGGGAGGGACACGCGGTCGGCTCGACAGCTACGAGACGGGTGTTGGTCTTGCCAGCGAGGTTCTCACGCAGGAAGGGGAAGGCGAGGCCGCCGAAGCTCGAGCCTCCGCCGACGCAGCCGACGACGACGTCGGGGTAGGCGTCGGCGTCCTGGCACTGGAGGATCGCTTCCTCACCGATGATGGTCTGGTGCAGCAGCACGTGGTTGGTCACGCTGCCGAGGGCGTACTTGGAGCCGGGATGCGTGACGGCGTCCTCCACGGCTTCGCTGATGGCGATGCCGAGGCTGCCCAGCGACTCCGGGTCCTCGGCCAGGACGGCGCGACCGGCGTTGGTCTGGTCGCTGGGACTGGGGATCACCGTTCCGCCCCAGAGCTGCATCATGCTGCGCCGGTACGGCTTCTGGTGGTAGCTGACCTTGACCATGTAGACCATGCACTCGAGGTCGAAGATCTGGCAGGCCATGCTGAGGGCGCTGCCCCACTGGCCGGCGCCGGTCTCCGTGGCGAGGCGCGTCGTGCCGTCGAGCTTGTTGTAGTACGCCTGTGCGACGTCGGTATTGCTCTTGTGCGAGCCGGCCGGGCTGACCCCTTCGTGCTTGAAGAAGATCTTGGCCGGCGTGTCGAGCGCCTTCTCGAGGCCGGTGGCGCGGATGAGCGGCGTCGGCCTCCAGATGCGGTAGATCTGATGGATCTCTTCGGGGATCTCGATGTACCGCTCCGCTGAGACCTCCTGTGCGATGATGCTCGGCGGGAAGATCGGCGAGAGGTCGTCCGGCCCTGCCGGCTGCAGAGTGACGGGGTTGAGGGGCGGCGGGGGCGGCGTGGGGAGGTCGGCGACGATGTTGTACCAGGCCTTGGGGATCCTCTCCTCGTCAAGGACGAACTTCTTCTTGTACTCGCTCATGACCTACCTCCTCTCGAATGACGCTCGATCTCGGGTTGCGGTTCTGAATGAAGATGCACTGATCCTGTACTCCGTGTGAGGGGACGGGACGACCACTGGACTGCGGTCAGGGGGTGCGGGCCGGGCCCGCGCGGGTGTCAGAGTAGAGGCGCTACGCGCGCCAGGCCCAGCGACGCCGATTGGCGCAGGAGGTGCTGCTGCTGCGTGTGGCATCGTGGGTCGTCATCGTGCGCGGCATCGTATCACGCTGGGTGATGGCCCACAACAACCGGGACCTACTTCGGCGTGACCGCCTCGAGCGGGGGATAGGCGTCACGCAGGGGCCGGTCCGATCCGGGCAGGCCGAAGAGGAAACCCTGCCCGTGCGAGACGCCGAGCTCGCGCAGGGTGTCGAGCTGCTTGCGCGTCTCGATGCCCTCGGCGACGAGCGTGATGGCCGCTTCCCGGCAGAAGTCGTGCAGTGTGCGCACGAGGCGCTGTTTGACAATCGACGCGTCCACGCCGCGGATGAGGGACATGTCGAGCTTGATGAAGTCCGGCTCGATCTCGACCATCGTCTGCAGGCCGGCGTAGCCCGCTCCGGCGTCGTCGATCGCGACGCGGAAGCCGTGCGCGCGCAGCTTGCGCACGATGTCGCGCATGCGGTCGAAGTCGTCGATCACGCTGTTCTCCGTGATCTCGATGACGGTCAGACCGCGAAGCGACGACGGGGTCATCTCCACGAACTCCTGCACGAAGTCGTCGCCGTGGGAGTGCAGGAACATGGTCATCGGCTCCGTGTTGACGAAGCGAAGACATCCCTCCGGCAGGTCCTCGCCGGCCCGCGACGCCGTGCGCCGGCAGAGACGGTCCAGCTCGGGGACGCGGCCTTCGCTGCGCGCGATGTCGAAGAGCGCGTCCGGCCGGTGCAGCTCGCTCTCTCGCGGACCGCGCGACAGAAGCTCGAAGCCGATCGCCTGGAAGTCCTGGAGGCTGACGATCGGCTGGAACACGCAGGTCAGCTGCTCCTGCGCCATGACGGTCTCGAACTCCTCGCGGAGGCGGGAGCGGATCTCGTCACGCTCTGCCTCGATCGACTGGGTGGCGCGCGCGATGGCGTCCAGCAGCGCGCGCTTGAAGCGGATCTTGGGCGACTGGGTGAGCCGCGACGAGCCTACGAACAGGTCGACCTTGGCGAGCAGGCGGCTTTCCAGCTCGTTCTCGAGCCGCTCGAGCAGGTCCTTCTCCAGGCGCTGCTTGACCACCAGCAGGTCCTCCTCGGCGATGAACCCTGTGTGCCGGGAGGGCGAGAGGACGATCAGGAAAGCATCGCCGAGGCTGGAGATGGAGACGAAGTCGTCGCCGCGGATCAGCGCGCCGCGCGCCTGCTCCAGGCCTTGACCGACGACGCGGTACACGTCGTCGACGACCTCGAACCCCTGCAGCTGTTCCAGTGCCTGCACGCCGCCGACGCTCACGTAGATCACGCCGAGCTGCCCGTGGTCGAACAGCATCCGCTGCACCTCGACCTGTACGTTCGCCAGCGTCGGCAGGCCGGTGATGTCGTCGTGGTACACGCTCGAGTCTCGCAGGACGTCGGAGATGGTCCGCAGCAGGTGGTCGTTCCGGAAGGGCTTCGTGACGTAGGCGGAGGCGCCGGAGCGGTTGGCCTCCATCATGTGCGCGAGCTCCGTCCTTGCGGTGAGGAAGACGACCGGGATGTCCTTGGTGTAGCCGAACTGGAGCTCGCGGCACACCTGGTGGCCGTCCATGCCCGGCATGGTGACGTCGAGGAGGATGAGGTGCGGGTGACCGGTGAAGGCGAGCTCGAGACCCTGTTCGCCGCTCGTCGCGGTGAGCACTTCGTAGCCGTTCGCGGCGAGGACGGCGGCGACAGAAGTGGTCAGATCCCCGTCGTCGTCGATGACCAGTATGCGGAGTCTCTCGTCCGGCAACTCTGCTTTCCCCCAACGCCGGTCTGCGGGCACGCCAGTTTCTTCGTGCGCCCGCGCACAAGTCCTATCGGCACGGGCCGCAAAAGGATGAGGACGCTCCTGCGGGATGAGGCCGTGGCGGGTACACTTGCCTGTGGGAGAAGGGCGAGGCGAGGAGACAAGCATGAAGGGATACGGCCCTGACAGCGGGACGCAGTCACCGCGCGTCGCCGGCGTGACCACGTTCCTGCGGCTGCCGCACGTGACGCAGTTCGACGGCGTCGACGTTGCGGTCGTCGGCCTTCCCTTCGACACCGGTCTCGCCGTGCGCACGGGCGCCCGCTTCGGGCCCCGTGCGGTCCGCGAGGCCTCGATCACCATCCGTCCCGCGTACAACCCGGCGCAGCGCGTGGCCGTCTTCGACCGACTCTCGGTGGTCGACGCCGGGGACGTGCGAGCGGTCGCCGGCGGCTTCACCGAGCGCAGCCTCGACGCTATGGAGGCCACCTGCGCGCACGTGCACGAGGCGGGCGGCGTGCCTCTCGGCATCGGGGGAGACCACACGGTCACTCTCGGGGAGCTGCGCGCCGCCGCGAAGCGGTTCGGTCCCCTCGCCCTGATGCACTTCGGGGCGCACACAGACTGCCTGGAGGAGAGCGCCGGGCAGCGTCACCTCCACAGCACGGTGGTGCGCCGCGCCGCGGAGGAGGGCGTCGTGGACCCGAGCTGTTCCGCTCTCCTTGGCATGCGCGGCGGCCTCGACTCGCCGGACGAGTACGAGCAGGCGCGAGAGCTCGGCTTCACCGTGGTGCCGTGGGACGACCTCGCCCAGCTCGGCACCGGCGTGGTGGCCGCGGCGGTCGACAAGATCGGCGAGCGCAAGGCCTTCGTCACCGTCGACGTGGACTTCGTCGACCCTGGTTTCGCCCCCGCCGTGGGCACGCCGGAGGTGGGCGGCCCGAGCTCGGCCCAGGCGCTCGCGCTCATCCGCGGCTGCCGCGGGCTCGATCTCGCCGGCGCCGACGTCGTGGAGGTCGTGCCCGAGCTCGACAGCAGCCACCTCACGGCGACGGTCGCCGCCACCATCGCGTACGAGCTGCTGTCGCTGATGGCGTGCTCAGCGGGGACCTGCGAGTGAGCGATGGTGCGGGCGCGGACGGCGTTTCGCCGGCCGCCGGCGTCCTGCGGGTCGCCTGCGTCCAGCTGAACACGCGCGACGACGTGGCCGCCAACGTGCGCGCCGCGCTCGAGCTGGTGGAGGCGGCGGCCGACCGCGGGGCCCGCCTCATCGCCCTGCCGGAGACCTGGGCCTTCAAGGGTCGCCGGGAGGGCATCGTGGCGAGCGCTGAGCCTCCGGACGGCCCGTCCAATCGCGCGCTCTCGGCCGTGGCGGCCCGGCGCGGCGTGTGGGTGCTCGCCGGATCCATCTACGAGCCGGCGCCGGACGGCCTCGTCGCCAACGTCTCCGCGCTCTTCGACCCCGCCGGCAGCCGGCGCGCCGTGTACCGCAAGATCCACCTCTTCGACGTGACGTCGGGGGCGGTGCGCTACGAGGAGTCGGAGGAGGTGGTCCCCGGCAGGGAGATCGTCACCGCCGACATAGACACCGCCGACGGAACGCTCGTCCGGCTCGGCCTCTCCATCTGCTACGACCTTCGCTTCCCGGGTCTGTACAGCTCGCTGGCCCTCCGAGGCGCGCGGATCCTGTGCGTCCCATCGGCGTTCACCGCGCACACCGGCGTGGCGCACTGGGAGGTGCTGCTGCGAGCACGGGCGATCGAGAACGGTTGTTTCGTGGTCGCCCCGGACCAGGTGGGCGAGCATCTGCCGGGGCGCGACTGCTTCGGCCACAGCATGATCGTCGACCCGTGGGGCACGGTGCTCGCGCGACTGGAGGGAGGCGTCGGCTTGTGCGTCGCCGATTTGGACCTCGCGCGGCTCGACGAGGTGCGCGGGCAGATCCCCTCGCTGGAGCACCGCCGCCCGGACGTCTACGATCGCTGACGTCCCGTGCTGGTCGGCGGCGGCGACCTGGAAGCGGTGAGACCGCTCAGTCCGTCAGTGCGCCGTCCACGAAGTCGGCGAGGGTTGCGAACCGCCAGGTGTCGCCGCGATCCTCGGAGATCAGGATCATCCGGTGGTGGTAGCGGTTGGCGACGCGCTGGTCCCGCGGCCAGTCGTGCGGGCGGAAGTAGTTGAGCGAGAGGAAGATGCGCCCGCGACGATCGATGGTCATCTTCTGGTAGTACTGGGCGTAGCCCTTGTAGCGACTGCAGTAGATGATCCGCCGCGGAGCGCTCCAGGCGCCTCCGGGATCCAGACGCTGCACGGAGAGCGCCTGATACGGCTCTCCACCGAACGCGGGATCGACTCCGCGGCGCCACTGGCGGAAGACGACGACCAGAGCGTCGTCCGGTGTGCAGACGAGCGATGCGTAGGTCTGGCGTCCGCGGCCGGCGCCCGTGTCTCCGGGCTGTCTGTAGCCGGACGACAGGATGGGCTCCTGACGGCTCCACGTCGACGGGTCGGCGGGATCGATCGTATGCGTGTACATGAAGGGCGTGTTGTGGCCGCCCGAGAGGACATGCAGCAGGCCCTTGCTGTCGGCCACGATGCCCGGCGTTGTGTGGTCGTCGTTGAGGGGGCGAGCCGTGGCGACCTGCTGCGGCGCGCCGAGCGTCCCGGTGGTCTGGTCGTAGGCGGCGACGAAGATGGGTGAGCCCGGGGCGTCGATGCGCGCGACCTCCGCCCATACGATGTAGGTCGTCGTCCCGACGGTCGCCGCGAACGAGGCGCCGCCGGCCGCCTGGATCAGCCCCAGACAGCGGTCGCTGACCGGAACCGGGTCGGGGAGTACCAGGTGATCACCCTCGAAGCGCGGCTGGAGCACGTACAGCGCCATGCGGCAGGCGCGGTAGCCGGGCCAGTCGCCGACAGGCCTCCAGACAGCGATGAGCGGCGGCTCGCCGCGGAGGTTGAAGCCGGCGAGGTGCTCGGAGGCGCAGGTGCCGTCGTTACGGCCGTCCGGCGAGCGACGCCGGGGCGTGAACGGCAGCTTGAGCACGCGCCAGCGGCGGCCGCCGTCGATCGAGTACAGAAGCAGGTTGCGCAGGCTGCCGTCCCGGATCTTGATCTCGAGCAGGGTGTACAGGCGACCCGCGGCGTCGGCCTCGACCGCCTCTCCCGCCCAGCCTCCGGCATTGACGGTGGCGCGGAAGCCGGGGTACGCGCGGCGTACGGCGGCGAGGAGCGAGGCCCGTCGGAACCCGCGAGCAGCCTGCGCGAAGGCGTACTCGGTGGGGTCCTGGGCCGTGGTGCGGCTGCGGATGTAGGCGCGGTTGGCGGCGTCGAACGAGGGCAGGTTGCGCTCGTAGGCCGGGGAGTATCCGAACTGGCTGCGCAGGCTGAGGTGGTTGTCCAGCCGGAGAGGAGTGTCGGCGGCGGCGGGACCGGCGGTCCACGCTGCCAGCGCCCCGGTCGCAGCGAGCACGAACGCGGCGGCGGCGAAGCGGGGAACGCGTCTCACGAGCCGCCGCTCGCGGCGGCCGCGGCGTCGGCCTTCGGGATGCCGGCCAGGAAGTCCGCCGTGGTCGCGAAGCGCCAGGCGTGGCCGCCGTCCTCGGAGATCAGCACCATGCGGTGGTGGAACCGCCGGAAGTACCGCGTCGCCGGCGGGTCGCGCTGCGAGAAGTAGCTGCAGGAGACGAAGAGACGCCCGAGCCGATCGACGGTCAGCTTCTGGTAGTACTGCGAGTACCCGGAAAGCGGCGGCACGACGACCAGATCGGCCCGGCTCCACTTCGTCTGACCGGGCGCCAGCGATTGGTGCACGAGCGCGTCCCACCCATTGCCTCGGAAGTGCGAGTCGACGTTGCGGCGTGCCTGGCGGAAGGTGATGTGCAGCACGTCGTCGGGGCTGCAGACCAGCGAGAGGTACGTCTGCTTGCCCAGCCCGTCGGCGTCGGTCGTCCGCGAGCGGTAGCCGCTGTCGAGGACGTTGATCGCCTTCGTCCAGCCGGCCGTCGACAGCGGCGCCAGTGAGCGCGCGTACTTGAAAGGCCGGCCGTGCGCGCCGGTGACGACGTGCAGGACGCCGCCGCTGTCCATGACGATGCCCGGCGTGCAGTGGAGGTCGTTGGCCGGGAGAGAGCGTGCCACGAGCGTGCTTGCGCCGACGGTGTTCGTGGCTTCGTCGTAAGTGGCCGCGTAGGTCGGCGTGTAGCCCGTGCCGCGCGGCACGACGGTGCTGTACACGAAGTGGCTCTTGCCATCGCGAGTCACGGCGAACGAGGCGCCGCCGGAACACTGCAGCAGCGTCAGCGCCAGCGAACTCACGACCGCCGGCGGCCTCAGTACGAGCGTGCCGCCACTCCAGTACGGCTTGATGACCTGCAACTGGTTCTGCGACGCCCACTCGCCCTTCCACGGCCCGAGCTGCTTCCAGACGGCGACGAGGGGTGGCCCCTCGAGGAGACGCCCGCTGTCGTGCTCGGCGACGACGTTCCCCCAGTCGTGGGGGTCGGTCTGCGGCGTGTCGTCGCCGAACGGAAGCTCGAGCACCTGCCAGGTCTGGCAGCCGTCGAGCGACGCCATGAGTACGTTGCGGAAGCCGCCGTCGTCGTCGAGGCGGATGGTGAGCACGGTGTACGCGCGGCCGTCGACGTCCCAGTCCACACGGTCGGTGCCGTAGCCGCCGGCGTGCACCGTGCCGGCGAAGTCCGGATACGCGGCGCGCAGGGCATCCAGCAGGTCGTGCCGCACCCAGACGCCGCCCTCGAGGCGATGGACGAACGAGGTGTCGTCCTCACTGGCGCCACGGCTGCGGATGCTCGGGACGTTGCCCGCGTCGAACGTGACCACGTGCTGCCGGTGCTCCGGCGTGTAGCCGAACTGCTGCGCCAGCGTCAGGCCGTCCTGAAGATCGAGGTGTCCGGTATGGCTCGCGGCCGACGCGGCGGCAGGCAGGACCAGCAGGACGGCGACGATGAGGATGGCGAAGCGAAGGATGCGTGACGGGGAAGTCATGGATGGTCCCCCTCTGAATAGACCCCGAGCTTGCCGGGAGTCTACCACTCAAGTGCGGCGAGGCCGACCCGGCAGGCGATGCGGTCGCCGGGAGCCGCTCGGAGGAGCTTCGGACGCGGCGCGGTCAGGCTGCGGCGGTCCTGCTCCTGCGGCGATCCGCCAGCCCGCGCCGTGCGAAGGCGACGATGACGCCGATGACGAGGCCGGCCAGGGCGCCGATGGCGACGTTGACCGTCATGGCCGGGCCACTCGGCGAGTCGGGGACGGCTGCCTCGTGCAAGACACGCGGCTCTTCGTTCTGCTGTGCCGAGAGCAGCAGGAGTTGCGTCTGCTGGATGCTCTTCGAGAGCGATTCCTGCTGGGTCGCCGCCGCCTGCGTCAGCGCCACCCAGGTCGACGCCGCCGCGGACTTGTCGGCGGCCGAGCCGCCGCCCTTGGCGATGTCGGCGAGCGCCTCTTGGGCTTCGACACTGCGCGCGAGCGACGCGGCGTAGGCCTCCTGGTTCTCGGCCAACTGCTTCTCGAGCACCGCGATCTTCTCGTCCACACCGCTCTCGAGGCGCTCGAGCAGCACCTCCGAGAGGGCGTTGGCGGCAGCGGCCGCACGCTCGGCGTCGGTGTCGGTGACGCTGATGACGACGATGTTGACCACCGACGTCGTGGTCTTGACCGTGGACGATGGCGTCTCCACCGTGGTCTCCCTGCGGAGCCGGCTTGCGGAGATGTCCATGCCGGTGCGCTCCGCGGCCTCCTTGAGCACGACCTGACTGGCGAGCAGCTGGACGGCGGCCTTGGCGTTGGAGTTGAGGCCGGCCATGGGGTTGCCGGTGGCGTCGGTGGTCTGCCCGATGTAGACGGACGCGGTGGCCGTGTACTCCTTGGGCTGCGCGATCGTGACGACCGCGCCGACGATGATGCCGATGACGACGAGACCGACGATCACCCACCAGTTGCGGGCGAGTGTGGCGAACCAGGCGCCTACGTCGATGCTCGTGCTCTCGTCGGTGCTCATGCGCTCCTCCGGGGGCGATGACTGCGTGCGGACATCCTATCGCAGACGGGGAGGCCGGCGGTCCGGGCGCTCACCGTCGAGCTTGCCGATGGTCGGCGCGCACGCGCTCGAGGACCTCGAGGTAGGCGTGTGCGAGGGTGCGGCGGTCGAAGCGCTCGAGGACGAAGCGGCGGCCGTTCTCGCCAAGGCGCCGCCGCTCCTCGAGGGGGGCGGCGGCCAAGCGCTCGGACGCCGCCGCCAACTCCTCGTCGTTGGACGGCTCGAAGGCGATGCCGCAATCGGCCTCCTCGAGCATCGCCCTGGCGTCGCCCTCGAAGCCGAGCAGGATGGGCTTTTCCATGGCGGCATCCTCGAAGAACTTGCTGGGGAGGATCGTGCCGAAGAGCTCGTCCTTGCGGAAGTGCACGAGGCAGGCGTCGCTGCCGGCGAGGTAGGCGGGCAGCTCGGCGCGCGGGACCATGCCGGTGAACACGACGTTCGTGAGGCCCTCCGCCCGCGCCCGCTCCTGCAGCTCGGCGCGCACGGCGCCGTCGCCGATCAGCAGAAAGGCGATGTCGTCGCGGCCCTTCTCCTTGAGCCGGCGGGCGGCGCCCAGCGCCACCTCGAGACCGCTCGCCATACCGATCGTGCCGGCGAACGTGACGACGAACGTCTCCGGGGAGAAGCCGAGCCGCGCGCGGAGCTCCTGATCGGGCTCGCGCGGCTCGAAGAGGTCGACGTCGACGCCGTTGGTGATCACCGAGATCTTCGACGGCCCGACGCCCTTGCGGATCATGTTCATGCGGTAGCCGTCGCCGACGGCGACGATGTGGTCGGCGCCGCCGTACAGCGCGTCCTCGAGCTTGCGGAGCGCGCTGATGATGCGGCCCTTCTGGAGCGCGCCGACCGCGACGATCGAGTCGGGCCAGATGTCGCGGATCTCGAGCACGAACGGCGCGCCGTGGGCGCGGGCGACCGGCCAGCCCGCCCAGCCGGCGAAGAACTGCGGGCTGGTGGCGATGACCACGTCGGCGCGCGGCCGCAGCAGCGGGCCGGCCGCGCCGGCCGCGGCCAGGTACGACAGGTAGTTGAGGCCGCGGCGCACGCGGCCGCGGTTGGCCGCCAGCCAGGTCCAGACGCGGATCGTGCGGATCCCGTCGATCCATTCCTGCTGGTAGAGCTTGTTCTCGTAGCCCTCGTACACGACCCCGGCGGGGACGTTGGGCGCGCAGGTGAGCACCGTCACGCGGTGCCCGAGGCGCGCCCACTCTTTGGCCATGCCGTGCACGCGCGCGGCCGGGGCGTTGTTCTCGGGAGTGAAGTAGTGCGTCAGGAACAGGATGTGCACTTACTCGTCCCAGAAGACCTGGTCGTAGTAGCGCACGGAGCGCCGGCTGGTGCGCACGCGCGCTTGGACCTCCGCTACGTCGTCCTTCGTGAGCTCGCCCAGCGTGTACTTGATCCCGAGGTACGGGATGATGAAGTCGTCCTGGTACACGAACGTGCTGACGCGTGGGTTGATCTCCAGCAGCCGCCCGCCGATCCACTGCACGCTCTGGAAGTAGTCCAGGTCGAGGTGGCGGACGACCTTGCGCGTGAGCTCGACGAGCTCCGGGCGGTCGATGGTCTTGAACGCCATGGCGAGGCCGGTGAGGAACTCCTCCCGTGTGCGCGTCTGGTGGAACACGACCTCACCCTTGTCGGCGAAGAGGTCGACGGTGATCTCGGGTGCGTCGACGTACTCCATGAGCATGAGGTCCGGGAAGGGCTCGTAGCCGGTGAACAGATCGACGAAGTCGTCGAGCGTCAGGTAGCGGTTGATCGGCTTCTCGTAGAGCAGCTCGTGGACGCGGTCGACGTGTGCGGAGAGGATGCGGAAGCCGCGCGAGCCCTTGGCGACCGGCGGTTTGAAGCACACGGGGACGTCCGGGTACCCGAGCTCGTGGGCGCCGGCGACGAACTCGTCGAGGCTCGCCGGCCGTAGAAGCTCCGGTTGCGGCACGGGGATCTCGCTGCAGGCGGCGTGCATGACGGCCTTGTCGCTGGCGAGCTCGATGCCGCGCACGCCGTCGGCGAGGACGCGCGAGCCGAGCGCCTCGAACACGTCGCGGTGGCGGGCCACCGTCTCGATCTCGTGCGAGGACTGGACGAAGAGCAGGTCCGGGCGCTCGCGCTCGACGACGGCGGCGAGCCCCGGGATGTAGTCGGGCGAGGCGCCGGCCGGCACGAGGCTGAAGCCGTCGCACATGAACCTGCCGACGGCGTCCGGCCGCATGTCCACGCCGTGGATGTGGATCTCGCGCTCCCCGTTGGCCTTGAGCTGCCGGATGAGCGTGCTGGCTCCGGGGCAGCCGGCGGCGGTGAGCACGAGCTTGAGCGGCGGAAGCGTCATGGAGTCTCTCTGGAGTCGGGGTGGGGACGGTGGCTGACGGGCGCTAGAGGATCCAGCGGTAGACTTCGAACACCTCGGCGTACTCGCAGCCGATGTTGATGCCGCGCGTGAGGGCGACGTTGCGGATGTAGTCCTCGTTCAGGTAGTTGCGGTGGCCCTGGCTGGCGTAGCACGCCAGGGCCTCGATCTTCTTCTGGATGTGGCGCTCCTCGAGCCGCACGTAGGCCTGCTGCGAGAAGTTGAGGTTGTTCCACGGGATCTCGTAGGCCATCACCGTGGTGCGCTTGAAGGCCCGAAGGCCCTCTTCGGCGATGGTCTTGTGGTCCTGATGCAGGTCGATGAGCGCCGGCAGCAGCACGCAGTCCGGGTCGAGCTCGCGCTGGAGGACGATCATCTCCTCGAGGATGTCTTGCCGTACGGTCGGGAAGGTGCGGACCTCGAAGTCGTACACCTTGAGGTCCGTCTCCGCGATGCCGAGCACGCCGGTGGCGGCCCGCACCTCGTGCTTGAGGACGTCCTTGGGGAAGCCCTCCGGGACGCTCTTGGCGGCGGTGCTGAAGGCGGCGTAGGTGACCTTGACGCCGTTCTCGATGAGGCGCGCCATGGTGCCGCCGCAACCGAACTCTCCATCGTCGGTGTGCGGCGCCAGGACGAGCACGTTGTCGAAACGCTCGATGCTCACGTGAGGTTCTCCCCCTTGGTGAGGCGGTCGTAGAAGTCTACCAAATCGCCCCGCACGGCCTCCCAGCTGTAGCGGCGCTCGACAGCGCGGCGGCCGCGAGCGCCCATCTCGGGGAGCGCATGGCGGTTCATGAGGAGGCGCCGAATCCCTCGCAGGTGGCCTTCGGCGCCCGGCTCGACGGCGAGCCCACACTCTTCGAGGCGGACGAGCTCGCCGCGCCCCGGCATGTTGCTGACCAGCGCGGCGAGCCCCACGGTCATGCCTTCGAGAAGCTTGGTCGGCACCGTCGGGTGGCTGTACTGGCGGTCCGGCTGCGACGGCACCCACACGACGTCGGCCGCCGCCAGGTAGCGCGGCAGCTCCGGCGGCGGGATGCGGCCGAGCAGCTTGACCCGGTCGGCGAGGCCGGCGGCCAGCCGCTCGCCGACCTCCGCCTCGAGCGCCGGGTCGTTGAAGGTGCCGCCCAGGTAGAGCACGCCCTCGTCCGGCTCGAGCTGCTCCATCACGTCCAGCATCATCGTGCAGCCCCGGGCGCGCGAGAGGCTGCCGACGTAGATGAGCTTGAGACGCGGGTCGGCGGCGAGCTCGGGCACCGGCTCGGCGCCTTCGAAGCGTTCCACTCGCGGGTAGTTGGGCAGCACGAGGCGGAGCTTGGGCGTGCCACCCAGCGCCGCCAGCTGGTCGTCGGTCACGACGACGACGCCGGAGCCCAGCGCCGCCAGGCTCTTCTGGGCGACTGCCGTGGTCTGCGAGGCGACGGGCCTGACCTTGGCCGGGATGTAGGGCTTACCGGCCACGGCCTCAGGCACGTATTCGTGCATGTCGTACACGAGCTTCGGCACGATCGCCCTGGCCGCCGGGAACAGCGTCAACAGTTCGGGATCGTGCACGTGCAGGACGTCGGGCTTGAGCGCGCGCAGCGCCTTGGTGATCTCCACGGAGCTGAGGAAGCGAGTCGTACGGCTGCGCTCCGGCAGGGGCGCGAGGATCACGCCGGCGTCGTCGCGGCCGGGCGCGGCTCCGGGGACCATGTACATGACCTCGTAGCCGGCCTCCGCCAGCGTGCGGCACTCGCGCTCGTAGATGCGGGGGTCGTCGGGCTTGTGGACCACACTCAGGTGGAGGACGCGGGTCACGCCGTCGCCTCCTTCCAGCGGGCGACGACGTCGGCGGCGCTGCCGCACCAGGCGCCGCGCGCCAGCGCCTGGTCGAGCAGGCGCCAGTAGACCTTGTCGTAGCCGCGCGAGACGCGCTTGTCGAAGCGGTTGTTGTGCCAGAGCAGGCTGACCGCGCCCCCGCTGCGCAGGGCGCGGGCCAGCACGACGGCGGCCGCACGCTCTGCCTCCTCCGCCTTGAGGCCGCGGTAGTGCGGCTCCTGCAGCGTACCGTCCATCACTGCGAGCGGCAGTTCGACGAGGTCGAGCGGCCGCTCCTCCGCGAGGGAGTAGGGACGGAACGGGAACGAGCAGCCGCAGCGGAAGCCCTCCTGCTCGGCGAACGCCATGGTCGTGTCGTAGGTGAACCCGGCTTGCTCGAGCAGCGGCAGCGTCTGGTGGTAGAGCGCGCGCAGGTAGTGGTAGCGGATGCCGGTGACCGGACCGCCGGCGCGCGCGTACAGGTCGTCGCGGTCGAGGGTCAGCTCGGCCAGGGCGAGCCTGTCGGCGTCGTTGCCGTGCAGGCCCACTTCGCGGCCGGCGGCGGTCACGAGCTCCAGGGCCTCGGGGATCTTGCGCCGGTACGTCTCCGGCTGGTTGCCGTCCTGCTTGTGCGTGTGGCGAGCTATCACGAAGAAGGTCGAGGAGACGCCGCGCATGTCCTCGCCGCGCAGCAGTTGCGGGAACGTCCAGAAGGGGTCGGTGCGGCGCCAGGAGTGGCGCGCCAGCCAGTCGGCGCCGTCTCCCAGCTCGCGACCGACGCCACGGGCGTCCAGGTGCCGGGCGGCGCGCAGCGTACGGTATCCGGAGGCGGCGAACCCGCGCCGCGTCCAGCGCCAGAGGTTGTCGAGGTCGTGGGTGAGCGCGATCGCGAAACGGCCGCGCGCTCCCCAGAGACTCCCGGCGTCCGGGAGAGGCTCGAGGCCGAGCTCGGCGAGGCGCGGCGCCAGGGCGCCGCGCAGGAGCTCGGCGTAGCGGTCCACGGCCGGCTCGTCGATCTTCAGCTCCGGGTTCGTGGCGAAGTGACTGGCCGAGAACGGCAGCCGGCCGTACTTGTCGCGCTCGTCCGTGGTGCGCTCATCCCAGCACGCGAGCAGGACGAACGCTGAGGCGACGAGGTCGAAGGGGACGGCGAAGCCGGCGCCGGGGTCGGCGGGCCAGGCGGCGACGGCGCCGCCGTCGCCGTTCCCGCACGCCGAGAAGGCGCCGGCCGGCAGCGGCCGCCCGGCGGCGAGGAGTTCCATCGCGCCGGCGTCGCAGGGGATCGTGGGGACGCCGGCGACAGGCTCCGCGGCGTATGCCAGCGCCGCACCGCTCGCCCGGCCCGGGTCGCGCGTGATCGCGGCCCTCCGGCTCAGCGGCGCCAGCAGCGTCCGGAGCGCCCACTCGGCGCGCGTCGCGAACTCGTCGGGCGCGCCGACGAAGACACTGAGCTCGGGGGCGCTCACCGGCGCGGCCTCACACGTCCGCCCGCGCCCGGGGCGCGCGCGTCAGGATCTGCTTCGCCACCATGCCGGCGTTGAGCAGGCCCGGCAGCGGGTCGTCTACCGCGTGCAGGCCGTCCATGCGCGTGCCGCGCAGCGAGCGCACGTACTCGGGAGCGCTGCGCTGGCGCTTGGCGATCTCCAGGAGCGCCAGCGGCACGTCCTTGTTGGCGACGATCCACTTGACGCCATCCCGCTGGCGGCGGGCGATGTACGGGTCGCCGATCGCGTCCCGGTACGCCGCGTAGGAGAGGTTCACGCCGCAGCGCGCGGCCAACCCGTGCCACTTCCAGTGCCGGGCGTTGACCTCCATGAGGCAGAAGCGCCCGTCTCGCGGATCGCGCTTGAACTCCACCTGGCTGACGCCGTGGAAGCGGAGCTCCTGCTGGAGCCGCAGGGCGGCGTCCGCGAGCTTGTCGTCCCAGCGGCTCACGCCGGCGAGGCAGCTGCCGCCGGCGTGCGGGTACTGGCGCAGCTTGTGGCCGGTGAAGACGGCCAGAGGCCGGGACTCGGCGTCGAGGTAGGAGCCGACGGTCCAGAGCTCGTCCTCCCCGCCGGGGATGCGCTCCTGCAGGATCAGCACGCCGAGGTCGTCGACCTTGTCGTAGATGCGTTGCAGCTCGGCCGGAGTCTCGACGTCGAGGATATGGCGGTGGAAGCGGAGCTTGAACGCCAGCGACTCGACCGGCTTGAGCACCGCCGGGAAGCGGATCTCGCCCGCCGCGGCCTCGAGCTCCGCGCCGGAGCTGACGAAGACGGTCTTCGGCGTGTCGACGCCGGCGCGCCAGGCTGCCTCCATCTGGGCGCGCTTGTCGTGCACCTTGGCCATCACGTCCCAGCGTGAGAAGGGCACGATGTACCACGGCGCGAGCCGCTCGGCGTGGCGCGAGAGCGGCCAGATGAACTCGTCGTGGCTGGGGAAGACGACGGCGCGCTGCGGCAGCTCGGCGCCGAGGGTCTCCAGCGAGGCGAGGAACGCCTCTTCGTCGTCGAGCGGGCTCGGGCAGACGCGCCCGGCGGCGTAGCGCGAGCGCAGGCCGATGGCCGCCGGGTCTGGGTCGAGCGCGAGCATCGGCACGCCATGCCGGCCGAGATCGCGCACGACGTCGAGGCCGCAGGAGTAGCTCACCTGGAAGACCGCGGCGGGAGGCCTGGTCACCGCCGCCGAGAGGAAACGGTCGAACCTCACAGCGACTCTCCCTCGGCCGGCTTGCCGCCGCGCGTCACGATGTTCCTGACTTGACGCGCGGTGAGCAGCGCGCCGGGGAAGGGGTCGCGGAGCGAGTACAGCCCGTCGACGCGCACGCCGCGGTAGCTCTTGAGCCAGGGCAGCAGCTTCTCCTCGCCCCGGCGCCAGCGGGAGAACGCATCGCGCGCGTCGGTGAGCGAAACGACCCACTTGAGGCCGTCGACCTGGCGGGCCGAGATGTACGGCTCGCCGATCGCGTCGCGATAGGCGGCGAGCGACAGATTGACGCCGCAGGCGGTGCCGAGCGAGTGCCACATCCAGTGCCGCGCGTTGACCTCCATGAGGCGGTAGCGGCCGTCGCGCGGGTCGCGCTTGAACTCGACCTGGCTGACGCCGTGGTACCCGAGCTCGCCCAGCAGGCGGAGCCCCGCCTCCGCGAGCTCGGGCACCCACTTGCTGACCGCCATGCTCACGTGGCCGAAGCGCGGCGGGTGCTGGCGCAGCTTGTGGCCGGTGAACACGGCGAGCGACCGGCTCTGCGCGTCGAGGTACGAGCCCAGCGTGTAGAGCTCCTCGTCGCCGCCGGGGACGATGTCCTGGAGCATCAGGGTGCCGCAGTCGTCCACCTTCGCGTAGGTCTCGCGGAGCTCGTCGGCGGAGCCGATCTCGAGCACGTGCCGGCGAAAGCGCGTCTTGAAGGCGAGCGACTCGACCGGCTTGAAGATGCACGGAAAGCCGATCTCCTCCGCGCCGCGCTCGAGGTCCGCGGCGGAATCGACGAACACCGTCTTCGGCGTGTCGACGCCCGCGCGCCAAGCTGCCTCCATCTGAGCGCGCTTGTCGTGCAGGCGCTGCATCGTCTCCCAGCGGGAGAACGGGATCAGGTAGTACGGCTCCAGCCGCTCCGCGTGCCGGGAGATGGGCCAGATGTACTGGTCGTGCGTGGGGAACAGGACGCCCTTGCGCGGCAGGCGCCGGCCGAGATCCTCGAGGAACGAGACGAACGCCTCTTCATCCTGCGCCGGGTCGGGGCAGACCATGCCGGCGGCGAGCCGGGAGCGCAGGCCCAGGGCGCGCGGGTTCGCGTCCAGGGCGAGCAGCGGCACATCCTCGGCCGAGAGGTCGCGGATGATGTCGAGGCCGTTGGCCCAGGAGACCTGGAAGACGAGCGCCGGATGGCGTTCGGCGGCTCGCGCGTGAAACGTGTCTAGGCGCACATGCGTCCTTTCAGGGTGCGGAGGCGAGGACGCTCTCGTACACACCGAGCGTCAGCTTCGCGTTGCGTGCCCAGCTCAGCTCGAGGGCGGCGGCGCGTCCGGCTTCGCCGATCGCCGCCGCCTTCGCCGGGTCGTCGAGCACCCCCGCGATGATACTCGCCAGCGCGTCGGGCGAGCGAACCGGGACCAGGTAGCCGCTCTCGCCGTCGGTGATGAAGTCTTCCGGACCTTCGCCCTTGCCGGCGATCACAGGCGTGCCCTGGGCCATCGCCTCCGTGTAGACGAGCCCGAACGCCTCGTCCCAGCTCGGGAGGGCGACAAGCTGCGCGCGCGCCATGAGCGCGAGCACGCGCGCGTGCGGCACGCGGCCGAGGAAGTGCACCGTGTCGGCGACGCCCTCCTCCGCCGCCTGCGCCTCGAGGGAGCCGCGGAGCGGTCCGTCACCGGCGATGGCGAGGTGGACGGTGCGGCCCTCGCGGCGCAGCCGCCCGAGGGCCGCGACCAGGTCGCGGATGCCCTTGCGCTCGATCAGGTAGCCGACGGTCAGGACGAGCGGTTCGCCGGGCAGGTAGTCGTCCGCCGGCTCGACGGTCGTGCCGAGGCCCGTCGTGCCGTTGAGCACGACCGTCAGCTTGTCCTCCGGCACGACGCCGTCCAGCAGGCCGGCGACGGCGCTCGAGTTGGCCATCACGGCGTCGGCGGCGCCGAGCACGTCCTTGGCGCGGCGCTCCACGGCGCCGCCCATGCGGAAGTGCTGGTACACGTCGGCGCCGTGCACGGTCACCACCCAGGGCACGCGCAGGTCGGCCGCCAGGCGCTGCGCGAGCGCGCCGTCCGGCAGCGCCTGGTGCGCGTGGATGAGGTCCCACTCGCCGGCGGTCACCGACGGCAGCGAGCAGACGCTGCGGTAGGCGAGGTCGCCGAGGCGGTCGAACAGCAGGCGCTTCGGCGGCTGGACGACCCGGGGGTACTCGGCGGTGATGCCGTCGCGCACCGCCTCCCTGGGCTTCTCGCCGCGGCGGCGCTGGCGCTCGCTGCGCCAGAAGATCCGCGGCGCATACGGGGTCGGCGAGATGACGTGCGCCTCGACGCCGAGCTCGCGCAGCGCCAGCAGTTGCTCGTGGACGAACAAGTGCCTCTCGACACCGGGAGATGGATACAGATGCGAGATCACGAGGACGTTCACGAGTGGGCCTCCGCAGTCGTGCTCGCAGCTGCGCCGCCCGCCTCCGCGTCCTTCGCCCGCTCCCGTGCCGCCAGTCTCGAGCGCGAGACCACGGCCAGCCCGAGGCCGTACAAGATCCACATGGGCGCGAAGCTGACGGAACTGCTCGGCCCCACGGAACCGATCGTCCAGCCGAGCAGCGCCAGCCAGGTCCCACACGCCAGGTAGCGTGTCAGCCGGTCGGGGTCATGCCGGGCGACCGGCCACAACGCGATCACCAGCAGCAGGAAGAAGACCAGGTGCAGCGCGAAGCCGACGAGCCCGCCGTCGGCGTAGGTCTCGAGCCACCAGTTGTGGAGGTTGCTGATGCCGAGCGCGTCGGTCCCCGAGCCGATGATGCCCTCGGCCTGCCCCGGGCCGGCGCCCACGAGCCAGGTGCCTCCGGCGATTTGCAGGCCGCGCTCGGTGAGGCTTGAGCGGATCGCGCCCGACCCCTTGTTGGCCTCCGCCTGGCTGAGCAAGGACTCCAGGCGGAACTGCCGCAGCATGTCGTTGGAGCTGTTGTTGAAGAGCAGCCAGCCGGCGGCGGCGACGAGCCCGACGATGACGAGTCCCATCACGAGTTTGCCGGTGCGGCTCGAGAGCTTCGGCCCCAGGTGCCAGAAGAGGACGACGGCAGCCAGCGACGAGATGCCGGCGGCGACCAGGCTGGAGCGTGAGCCGGTGCGCACGAACGCCGCGGCTCCCATGGCCATGAAGAGCAGGGTGAGCGTCAGCCAGCGCAGCTTCCGCGTGAAGAAGAACGCGCAGAGCATGAACGGCCAGCACATGACGATGTACGTGGCCAGGTCGTTCTGGTTGTGGAAGACGCTGGTGACCGCGTAGGTCTGCGAGGTGACCGTCGTGAGCAGGCGCGAGGTGGGCAGGCGGATCCCGAGCCGCGCCTCGAGGATGGTGAAGCCGACGACGAAGGCGTAGCCGAGGAGCATCGAGTAGCCGAACCAGATGAGGCGGCGGCGGGTCCCGCCGGCCGCCGCCGTCGCCAGCAGCACGGCGGCCATCGTCACGACGATGGCGATGTAGGTGAGCGCCGCCAGCTTGTCCGGCGCCCAGACCATGCCGAGCAGCAGCCAGGCGAACCACAGCACTGCCGGCAGGGCGAGGTCCTTGGCGGCGAACGGCATGGGGTCCCGGCGCACCACGAGGTAGCAGACGCCGGCGCCGATCACCACGGCGAGCACGATGCGGAAGAGGAACGCCTGCGGCACGGCCGGGAGCGCGAACGAGGGGCCGAGGAGCGCGAGCACCGGCAGCGAGACGAGCAGGGCGGTGAGCACGGCGCCCACGCTGGTGCGCGCGAGACGCCGGCGACCGAGGAGCACGGCCGCGCCCAGCGCGACCACCACCAGTAATCCGAGCGCCGCGAGAGGTTGGCGTGTCGCCGCCACGGCGATCGCCGCGGTGAGGACGGCGCCGCCGCCGAGCAGCGCGGCGTCGGCGGCGGTGAACCTGCCGCCGCCGGGCCCCGTGCCGGGCAGGTCGGCGCTCCGAGCGGGACTGCCGGTCCTGGGCCGGGCGTCGGCCGCGGAGGGGGAGCTGGAGGTCATGCCCGAATCCTACCAGCGGTCTGCGCGGACCGGCGGGGTGAGGCCGACCGGAGGCTGTGCCCCGATACCTTTGAAGGCATCAAGAGGCAGTCTGGGGCGAGGGGGCCGGGTCGTCGAGATCCGGTGGCTCGTCGAGATGCGGCCGGTCGTCGGGATCGGCCACCCAGGGGTGCGCGGCCAGGCCGTCCAGGATGGCGGCGAGCTCGGTCGTGAGGTTGCCGAGCTCGTAGCGGCCGATGGCGGCGGGGTCGGCGACGGGCGCCCGCCCCTCGCGCACGGCCGTGACGAACGCCGCCAGCGGCTCCGCCATCGGCTCGTCGGGCAGCACGCACGTGCCGGCGCCGGTCTCGGCGAAGAGTCCACGGGCGGCGGAGCCGTCCGGCGAGATGGCGAAGATCGGCCGGCCGGCCTGCAGATACTCGAACACCTTGCTCGACATGCTCTCCGGCCGGCGCCCGTTGACCAGCAGCAGCGCGTCGGCGGCGCGCTGATAGCCGAGCGCCAGCGGCAGCGGCACGAGCGGCTTGACCCGCACGCGGTCGCCGAGGCCGAGCCGGTCGGCATCCGGGCGCACGCGGCTTTCGTCGACGCCCACGAACAGCGCCCTGACGTCCGCCGGCAGCGTCGCGAGTGCCTCGAGGAACGCCGCGACCTGCTGCTCGCGTCCGTACAGCCGGCCGGTGTGCACGATCCAGAAGCCATCGCCGAGCGAGACGTCCTCCGGCCGCTCGGCGTAGTCGAATCCGTTGGGGAGCACGTGGGCGCGGCCGGCCAGCCATGGGTGCCGCGCGACGAGGTCGTCGACGATCGGCCGGTTGACCGCGGTCACGGCGGCGGCCCGGCCGAGCGCCCACGCCTCGAGCTTCTCGTGCGAGGCTTTGTGCACCCGCGTCGGGTACTGCCGGAACTGGTACGTTGACCACGGGTCGCGATAGTCGGCGAGCCACGGCACGTCGGCGTGCTCCGAGAGCACGGCGGCCACGAGGTGGGCGCTCGCCCTCGGCGAGCTGCTCAGGATGACGTCGAACCGCTCGCGCTTGACGATCTCGCGGCCCTTCATGATCGCCGGCCCGACCCAGGCGAAGTAGGGGTCGGGCACCGCCACCCACCGGTTCACCTTCGTGCTCCGGCGGCCGCCGCCGAGCAGCTGCTTCGGCCAGGGCACCGCCGCCCGCGCCACGCGCACTTCCGGCGGCACGGCGGCCGGCCCGGTCGCCCGCGCCGTCAGCACCGACGGCTCCCAGCCCTCGTCGGGAAGGTGCCGCAGGAAGCGCACCACCCGGGTGGTGCCCGCGCTCGCCATCGGCGGGTAGGGATTCGCGATCACGAGCAGCTTCTTCATAGCGTGGTGCTCCCGCCTTCGGCGATGTCGACTTCGGCCTCGATCTCCGTCTCTTCCAGCTCGGCCTCGAGGTCGTCCTCCGTCAGTTCGGCGGGTCCGGTCTCCAGACCCGCCACGCCGGCGCCGCCGGCGACTGCCGCAGCGGCCGTGGCCGCGGGCACGGCCGCTGCGTCCGTGATCGCCTCCGCCGGCGCGGCCCGGCGGCCCGTCAGCCGTCCCGGCAACGCCCGCAGCCTGGCGCGCTCTCCCGGAGTGAAGAACCGCGTCGCCCACAGCACGAGCGGGAACACGAGCAACGCCGGCGTCATCGCCAGCTCGCCGAGGATGAGGTCCCCGAGGGGCTGGTCCACGCTGACGCCTGCCGCCAGCCCGATCGCCCAGGCGGCCCCGAGCGTGAGCGCCGCCGCCGCGCCGAGCGTGATCAGGCGGCGCCACTCGTACGGGATCGGGTAGTAGCGGTTGGAGATGAAGTAGACCAGGACGGCGAGGATGCCGAACCCGATGGTCGTTGTCCAGGCCGCCGCGTACATGCCGTAGACCGGCACCAGCAGGAAGTTCAGCCCGATGTTCACGCCGGAGGCGACCAGCGTGATCACCGGGATCAGGCGGTTCTTCTTGGCGACGTTGGCGCCGATCCAGAAGATGAAGTAGAGGTTGTAGAGCGCCACCGAGAGGGTCAGCACGAACGTGGTGGGCCCGATCGACCAGAAGTCGTCGGCGAGCAGCACGTGGATGACCACCGGCAGGTAGACGCCGATCAGGACGAGCAGCGCGGCGTTGAAGGCCATGAAGTACGTGGACGAGCGCGAGACCATGCGCTTGTGCTTCTCGGGCTCGTTCAGCTTCGCGTAGTGCCACTGCGGCCACGCCATTCGGAACGCCATGCCGACGATGTACAGCGGTTGCGAGAGCGAATTGGCCACCGTGTAGAGACCGACCACGGCGAGGCCCTGGTAGTGCTGCAGGAAGAAGCGGTCGCTGAGCTTGAGGAAGAAGAACGAGATGGCCGTGAACATCGCCGGGATGGCGAAGTTGAGCATGGCGCGCATCAGGCGCCTGTCCCAGAGGAGTCGGAGCCGCGGGACGTAGAACGGCATCGCGGCGAGGTTCAGCAGGATCGCCGTGACGAGGTTGGCGCCCAGGTAGCCGGCCGGGCCCCAGTTGAAGACGGCGAGGAAGACGACCGCCATCGGCACCTGGATCAAGACCCGGGCGATGGTGAACGTCGTGAAGGTCCAGGGCCGGTGCTCCAGCCTCATCAGGGTGAACGGCAGGTCGCTCAGATTGGTGAAGAAGAGCGTCGCGACGCCGATGTCGAAGTAGATCGTGTAGCCGCTCCCGCCCATGATCAGGGACGAGATCTGGGGCATGAGGGCGATGAGGACGCCGAGCAGCACGGCCGGGTAGAGGCACTTCACGTAGAAGACGTGGGTGATCACGTCGCTGCGGTGCTTCGGGCTCTTGTCGTCGAAGTAGAACCGCGTGAAGGCGACGTCGAAGCCCAGGGTGACGAAGACGTCCAGGAACGTCGTCACGGTGACCACCATGCCGACGATGCCGTAGTCGCTCTTGGTGAGGAACGCGGTGAAGAGCGGCAGCATGAGCGCCGTCAGGAACTTCTGCAGCATCCGGCCACCGCCGTAGATCACGGAGTCCTTCAGCAGCAGCGAGTACCCGTGGCTGCTCGGCTTCTTGCGTCGGCCCATGCGCAGGCGGGCGAATGGGTTCGTGGTGCCTCCGGAGACTGGTGGATGCGGCCGGCCGCGGGGACGGCCGCCGGCCGCCGGATGCCGTGGTCCGCCGGATTCTACCATCCGGCCTCGAGCCGGACTTCCTGACGCACGTACGGGAACGCCGCCCGCCAGCCGCGGGCCTGCTACCGCCGGGCGGCGGAAAGGTCCTTGGGCAGCAGTTCGGCGTATGCTTCGGTGGCGGCGAGCTGCTCCGCGGCGAGCGGCGACGAGCCACGGCGCCGCGCCCGCGTCATCACCTCGGCGACCTTGAGGCCGGCCGCGTTCTGCGCGATCACGGCCTGAGGCAGGAGGTCGAAGATGCCGCCGGGGCCGCCGGCCGGCCGGCAGCGCAGGCCGGCGGAGCCGAGCGCCCGCAGGTCGCTCTCGGCGTCCACGCCCACCACGGCGAGGTGCGGCGCGGCCGCCGCGAGGCGCGCCGCGTCCGTGGGCGCACCCGGCCCCACCCGGCGTTCGCTCGCGTCGGCCGGGCAGAGCACCAGGGCGTCCGCCTCCGGCAGGCGTCCGGCGACTCCATCGTCGCCCAGAGCGTCTCCGGCCTTCACGCCGCCGAACAGGCCGATGCGCCCGGCCGACTCCGGCGCCGCGACGAGCACCCGCGCGCCCTGTCGGGCCAGCGCCTGCACGATGTAGGCGCCCGACGGGCCGTCACCGGCGACCACGACGGTGGAGCCGGAGATCTCGATGCCCAGCTCGAGCAGTGCGGCGAGCACGCCCAGCGGCGGGTAGCGGTGCAGGCCGACGGCCTCTTCGTCCAGGGCAGCCACGGCGATGCCGTGCCTCCGGCAGGTGGCGACGTCCACGTCTCCGCCGCGCCAGTGCGCCGCGCCGCGCATGAGCGTCACGGCGGCGGTCTCGGCGACATTGCGGATGATGGATTCGTCGATGGGCCGCACGCCGGGAAGGTCGGTCACCACGTCCACCGTCTCGAGCGGAGCCTGGAGGCGCGTCGAGAGGAGCTTGACCCGCGCGCCGACGCGAGCGAGCTCGGCGAAGTACGCCGTCTGCTGCTCGGCCTCCTTGCGCGACGCCGCGACCGAATCGCGTCCGACGGCGTAGACCTCGTCGGCGCCGGCCAGCGCAGCCAGCGTCGGCGTGATGCGCCGGTACCCGACGGACGCCTCGGTGAGCACGCGCAGTCCCTTGAGATCGAGGCGCGTGCTCTCGATCGCCCGGCGCAGGAGGCGCACGATCTGCAGGCCGGGGAAGCGGTCGTCGCAGGCGAAGCTGTCGAGGTCGGCGGACATGCCTCATATCCTACCTGCTGCGCCCGGCGCCGGGACCCGGGGTCTGGCGGCGGCGGCCGGCCGGTCCGTGCGAACCGGCTCGCGCCCGCGGCCGTCTCCCTGGTGGGCGCCACCCGGGACGGCGTCCGTGCCGGGTCGGCGCCCGGCGCCGGCCCGGCTATACTTGGTCTTCGTGCCGGCCGGGTAGGAGAGCCTCAGTGAGGGAGCGGGTCCACAGCAAGCCAGTCAACTTCGCCCTTACGGCGGCTTTCGTCGTGCTGATCGCCGCCGCCCTGGCCGGCGCTTTCGCGCCGGCGGCCGCGGCGGCGCCCGACGCGGCCCAGCTCGACGCCTTTCTCACCCAGCGCGACTCTCCCATGACCGGCTCCGGAGCCACGTTCATCGCCGAGGGCCAGCTCTACGGGGTCGACCCGGTCTTTCTCGTCGCCATCGCCGGCGCCGAGACGAGCTTCGGCCAGCTCCTCTACTCCCAGAACGGTGACCAGTGTACGTACAACGCGTTCAACTGGTTCTACGGTCCCACCTGGCCGACCAGCGACTTCACCTCGTGGGACGCGGGCATCGCTCGCGTCGCCGAAGGATTGGGTGGCCCGCTGTATCACGGCGCCGGTCTCTACTCGGTCGACGCCATCGCTCCCAAGTACTGCCCCGACGGGACCGAGCAGTGGGTCGCCAACGTCAAGGCGTTCATGATCGAGCTGGGCGGCAACCCGGACGACACGCGCGTCGCCGCGACCGGCTCGGCGCCCAGTCCGAGTCCCACGCCGCCGTCTTCGGAGGCCGGGCTGGTCGCGCTCAGCGGCTCCGTCAAGCTCGACGACGGCGACCGCGAGGTCGGCCAGCGCATCTACGCCTGGTTCACGCTGACCAACACAGGCGGCCAGACGCTCGACCTCGAGGGCATCCGCATGGCCATCCGCGGCCCTGGCCGGGTCGTCCGCGACCTGGTCTCCGACGCTCCGCTCACCCTCGCCGCCGGCCAGTCCATCGAGGTGTCGTCGTCGTGGCCGCTCGACCTGGCAGGCCGCTGGCACGGCTGGATCGAGGTCGCGCGTGACGGCAAGGCGAGCCTCGTAGGCGACGAGCAGGCGTTCGGCTTCTGGGTCAGGCTGCCCAGGGACCTCGAGCTGCGCCGCTGGGAGCAGCGGGACTCCACGCTCAACCAGGCGCTCTAGCTAGCCGGCTGCGCGGGCCTCGGGCTCCGGCCCGACCCGGAGGCGGCCGCCGGCTCCGCTACTCAGCCGTCTTCGGCGTGATCGCGTAGATGTCGACCAACCCGTTCGTCCCTACCCGCGTCACCGCGTGCGTGCGCCGCAGGTCGGCGAGGATGCGGTTGCGGCGCCGCCGCAGGCCGCCGGTGCGCAGGATGCTCACGTAGTACGCCTCGTCGCCGAGCTCCGCGTTGCGCCAGGCGTCCTTGTCGGCGAGCAGTTCTTCCTGGGTGCCGGCGAACACCGGCGTGTCGGCCGGCACCGACCAGAGGAAGCGCGGCAGTTCGCCGACGCCGACATGGTCCATGATCACGGCGTCGGCGCCTGCGAGTCTCCCCAGCGGCAGGCGGTCGGCGCCGCCGTAGAGCAGCGGCGTCACGATGGTAGCGGGGACGAGCACCAGCAGGCAGAAGGCCGCGGTGAGCGCATAGCGGAGCCGCGGCCAGATCCCGAAGAACAGCAACGGCGCGAACGCCAGGAACGGCCACGCCATGGCCAGGTACCGCGCGGTTATGCGAGGCGGCATGCTGAGGAACAGCAGGTTCTGGAGGATGATCCCGCCGGCCGTCACGAACGCGAAGAAGAAGATCGTCCACCATCCCGGCCGAGCCGTTCGCATGCGGCGCACGAGGATGCGGCGCGTGCGCGGCACCAGGAGCAGCACCACGACGACGGCGATCGCCGCCCCTATGGCGATGCTGGGCACGGCGACGAACCGGCCGAGGGTCTGGGAGATGGCCGCGAGCTTCTCGAACAGCACACGCACCGAGAAGCCATCGAGCTTGGAGCGCTCGCGCCCGAAGGCGCCCGACCAACCAGGTGCGAGCACGGCCGCGACGAGCACGCCGGCCGCCAGGCCGAGCAGCGGCGGCCACCAGGCGCGTCGCCGGCCGTCCCGGCGCGACAGGAGGACTCCGGCGAGGCCGTAGAGGACGCCGCCGGCGACCAGCAGCACCGCTTGATAGTGCGTGAGCAGCGCGGCCGCGGTGGCGGCGGCCACCCACAGGACGGCGAGCCAAGGGCGCAGGCTCCGCGCGCCCCCGGGCCGTTCGGGTGGCGCCTCGCAGGCCTTCGCCAGGCCCCACACGACCAGGATCGTCGTCAGCGCGACCAGGTCGTACTGGCGCGTGATCGCCGAGATGCTGACCACGGCAGGGCTCACCGCCCAGACCAGCGCGGCCAGCGCGCCCTCGAGCCACTCGAAGCCGAGGCCGCGGGCGAAGCCGACGATCGCAAGGATGGCGAGCGCCGCGAAGACCAGGTTGAGCGCTCGCCCCGTCCACACGTGCTCTCCGGTGAGCATCAGCCAGCCGTGCAGCAGGCCGAAGTAGAGCGGCGGGTGCACGTCGTGGGCGGCGAGGTCGGGAGCTATCCTGCTCACGCCGCTGAGCCCGTCAGACTGCCAGAAGTGCTGCCACTCGCTTGCCGGCACCCAGCGGCCGGTGAGGCTGGTGGTCGAGTCGCCGTCCATCGCTGCCAGGAACGGGCCGAGCCGGCCGGCGGCGCTGGCGTACGACCACGCCTCGTCGTGCTGGATGTTGGGATTCGCCCGCTGGGCGTGGATGCGCAGGCCGGTGCCGGCGACCAGCGCTATCGCGAGCACCGCGAGCGCGATGAGGTTCAGCCGGCGGGAATGGATGCGGCCCACCACAGCCTCCTAGAACTGGACGTAGAGGAAGGGGCTGGGCTTGCTCAGGGCCAGCAGCGATGCCGCGAGGACGATCCCGAGCAGTAGAGCGTAGCGGAGCTTCGGGCGGGGCGTGATCTCCCAAGTGTTGGGCAGCAGGTTCACCCAGAGAAGGCCGCCGACGATGAACGCGGCGAGGAGCGGCGCGACGCGCAGGATGCCCTCGCCGCTCACGCCTCGGAGGCCGGCCATCGCCGCGAGGACGTCGGCCGCGGCGCGCATGGACGAGGCGCGGAAGAACACCCAGGCGACGGTTGCGGCGATGAAGGTGAGGATGCGGTTGAGCCAGACCCACTTCGGCGTGAGCCCGTACTTCTTTGCCACAACGTGCACCGACTGGTACGTGCCCCACAGGAGGCCCCAGAAGACGAAGGTCCACGCCGGCCCGTGCCACAGCCCGCCGAGCAGGAACGTGATCAGCAGGTTGCGGACGGTGAGGAGCGTCGTGCCGCGCGAGCCGCCCAGCGGGATGAACAGGTAGTCGCGCAGCCAGCCGGAGAGGGTCATGTGCCAGCGGCGCCAGAAGTCCGAGGGGTTGACCGCCTTGTAGGGCGAGTCGAAGTTCTGCGGGAACCGGAGGCCGATCATGATGGCGACGCCGACGGCCATGTCGCTGTAGCCCGAGAAGTCGAAGTACAGCTGCAGCGTGTAGCCCAGCGCCGCCGCCCAGCCCGACAGGAGCCCGAGGTGGGCGTGGTGTGAGAACAGCTCGTTCACGTAGGGCGCCATCATGTCGGCGACGAGCATCTTCTTGGCGAAGCCCATGACGAGGAAGAAGAGGCCGGTGCCGATGAGCGCCCAGCGGAAGCGCTGCTGCGCACGCTCGAGCTGCACGCCGACGTGGCCATAGCGGATGATCGGACCGGCGAGGATGTACGGGAAGAGCGTGACCCAGGCCAGGTAGTGGATCACGCTCTTCGCGGGCTTGATCGTGCCGCGGTAGACGTCCACCGCGTACGAGATGCCGGCGAAGGTGTAGAAGCTGATGCCGATCGGCAGCAGGAGCTTGAGCGCCGGCAGCGGCTCGCCGGCGCCGATGAGCCGGAAGACGCCGTCGAGCGAGTCCACGAAGAAGCCGCGGTACTTGAAGTAGCCGAGGAACGCGAGGTTGATCGCGACGGCCGCCGTCAGGAGCAGCTTGCGGCGCCGGCCGGCGCCCCCCCCCGCGGCCTCGCTCTTCGCGAGGTAGTGGCCGGCGGTCCAGTCGACGAGCGTGGTCGCCAGCAGCAGCGGCACGTAGCGCCAGTCCCACAGCCCATAGAAGAGCAGCGACGCGGCGATGAGGAACAGCAGCCGCGGGTAGCCCCGCGGGATCACCCAATAGAGGACGACGACGACCGGCAGGAAGATCAGGAGGAACGTGTAGCTGTTGAGGAGCACGCCGCCGGGCCTACTGCTCGCCCGCCGGCGGCTGCGAGGGCGGCCAGCCGCCCGTCTGCTCGAGGATGTAGTCGATGGCCGGCCGCGTGTTGACCGTGGTCAGGTGCACGCCGTCGTACCACTCCTTCTTGTCGAAGTCGAAGACCGTGGGGTCGGTCATGTCGAGGAACACGAAGTCGTACTCGTCCTGCACCGACTCGAGGTAGGCGACCACTTCCTCATGCCGCTTGGTCCACCCCAGCGGCGCGAGGATCTTGCGGAGCTTGGGGTTGACCGGAGTGAGCACGATGACCGGCGTCTGTCCCTGCTCGTTCATGAAGGCGAGCGTCTTCTCGAAGTACTCCTGCGCCGTCGGATCAAGCCCCTTGTACACGTTCTTGTGCAGGGCGCTGTACCGCTCGATGGAGTTGGGCCAGCGGCGCTTCCACTCTTTCTCGCTCCACTTGCGCGGCTTGAGCACGCCGTCGGCCAGGATCTGCTTGCGGTACTTGCTCTGGCTGCTCTTGGCCTCCTCGCGATAGAGGAGCAGGCGCGTCGAGTCCCAGGCGGTGTCGAGGGAGAACAGCGTGGAGCGGTTCTCCCACAGGGCGCGGGCGAACTCGCGCGGGCCCTTGCCGATGGACGCCTGGCCCACGTACTTGGCCATGCGCGGCTCGTTGGCGGTGCGGGCGCCGACCTCGAACGGCACGAACGACTCGACGTCGAGCAGCCACAGATAGGCGGGATCGGCGTCCGGCCAGGTGTCGTGGATGAACTGCGACATCGCCCAGGCGTCGGCGGTGCCGCCGATGCCGTTGACGCCGGCGTTGAAGGCGCTGAGACCCGTCTTCTCCTCGAGGTAGGAAGGCTCGTAGCGCATCGAACGCGAGCTGCCGAGGATGACGAGCTCGGGACCCTTCTTGAGCTGCTCGATCCTGTCGGCCTTGACGGTGCGGTCGGAGGTCGTGACCGTGGGGAAGTAGTGGGTGCCCACGGAGCCGTAGGGATCGGCGATGACGTTGAGCGCGAGCACGGCGCCCATGACGACGACGGTCACCAGCACCAGCACGAGGACGAAGAAGAACGCCCGCCGGCCCCTGGCCTGGTCCATCTCCGGCGGGTCGGGGATGACGCGTTGCTTGAGCTTGCCGGGCGTCGGCGCGGCCGTCTCGATCGCCGGCGCCTCGGCGGAGCCGGCCGGGTAGCCGGGCTCGCCGGGGAAGGGCGTCTTGCGGGAGTCGTCCGGGAGCGTCGGCGTAGGGTCGTCGGGTGGTGTCATGGCCTCTGTGAGCAGCGAAAACGGTGAGCAGTCGGCACGGGGCCGAAGGATACCACAGGGACGCTCAGCGGCCCTCCCGCGTTCGCCGCTCCGCGACGGCTCAGGCCCCCGCGCCGAGGTGGGCGTCGATGCGCCGGGCGAGGGCGTCGGTCTCGATCTCGTCCACGCCTCCGTTCACCGTCTCGGTGGTGTGGAACGCCTCGATGCCGACGCCTTGGAGGAAGCAGCGCGTGAGGCGGATGCTGCCGCCGTGCGTCACGAGCAGCGCCGCGCGACCGTCGAGCGCGCAGTCGCGCAGGCCGGCGAGCACGCGGCGCTGCTGCGCCAGGAGGCTCTCTCCGCCCGGAAAGCGGAAGGCCTCCGGATGCTCGCGATACTGCCGCCACGCCTCGGACTCCTCGCGCATGATCGAGATGAAGCGGCGCGTCTCCCACTCGCCGCGGTGGCTCTCCGCGAGGCGCGGGTCCACGATGAGGGGCAGCTTGCCGCCGAGTCCTTCGCGAAGCAGCTCGGCGGTCTCGCGGGCGCGAACGAGGTGGCTGGTGACGATGAGCTCGACGCCGCGCCCCTCGAGCGCGCGACCAAGGTCGCGCGCCTGGGCGCGGCCCACTTCGTTGAGCTCCACCTCGGCCCAGCCCTGGCAGCGCGCCGGCTCGCGGTTCCAGTCGGTCTGGCAGTGACGGACGAGGAGAAGCGTCATGAGCGGATGCCGCTGATAGGCCGAACGCGTCCCGGTGCGGCGCTCAGTGGAAGTGCAGCAGCGTGTCGCCGCGCACGCCCACGCGCAGGGTCTCGACCGAGATGACTTCCTCGGGCGGGATGTTGCCGAGGTTCACGTTGGCGCCGAACTGCTTGATGAACCAGGCCTGCTGTTTCTTGATCGGCGCCTCGAAGAGGATCTGCGACGTGTCGAACGCGGTGCGGATCTCCTCCAGCAGACCGTCCTTGACGTCGCCGGTCGGGCGGTAGATGCCCACGGTGCCCGACTCGCGACCCTCGGTGATGACCTTCCAGGCGCCGGCCTCGAGCTCGCGCTTGATGCTGTCGACCCACTTGGTCGGGGTGATCACGACCGCTTCGTCCTTGCTGCCGACCTCGCTCAGGACCTTGAACTCCTTGGCGAAGCGGCGGAGGAGGGCCAGCTTGTCGACCTCCTCCATGTCGATCGTGCCGTCGGAGATCTCGATGCAGGTCATCTCGCAGTCGCGCACGAGTGCGATGTATTCCTCGACCTTGTTCTGGAGCAGGCAGACCTCGAAGAACGTGCCGCCGAAGCAGACGGGGATGCCGAAGCTCTGGTAGAGCGCGATCTTCTCCTTGACGTTCGGCGTGACCACGGCGGTGCCCCAGCCGAGCTTGACGATGTCCACGTAGTCGCCGGCCACCTCGACGAACTGGCGCACCTGTTCGAGGCTCAGCCCCTTGTCGAGCACGTGCGTGAGCCCGCTCTCGCGCGGCTTGGTGGTGCGCTCGGGGAGCGTCAGGAACTCGAACATCGGTCAATCCTCCCGTGGTCAGCCGCGGGGCGTCGCGGCGCTCGGTAGATGGTACCAGACGGCTCGCGGCGCCCGAGCCACGATGCAGCTAGCTCTTGAAGACCAGGGCGAGGCCGCTGAGGAACAGCACCACCGCCAGGATGCTGCGCAGCACACGCGTCGGCGCCTTGACCGTGAGCTGCGAGCCGAGCAGCACGCCCGGGATCGAGCCCATCAGCAGCGACGCGACCATCCACAGGTCGACGTTGCCGACGCCGATCTGGGCCAGGCCCGTGATGACCAGAAGGATCATCGCGTGGAAGATGTCGGTGCCGATGATCCTGTCCGTCGTCAGCGGATAGAACAGGATGAGGAACACGGCGAGCAGCGTGCCGCTGCCGACCGACGTGAAGCCGATGACGAAGCCGGTGCAGACACCCAGCAAGACCGTCATGATTTTGAGCCGCCGCGTCATCTTGATGTTCTCGCGGCGGTGCGCTGCGTCCACGTGCATGACGACCTTCACCACGAGCAGGATGCCGACCATCATGAGGGCGGACCCGATCGCCTTGTAGAGGAACCCGTTGATGAGGTCGCCGTAGGCAGCCTTGGCGTAGGCGATCGTCGCTACCCCCAAGAGAGACGCCGGGACGCTTCCGAGTGCCAACCAGAGCGCCAGGGGGATGTCCACCGAGCCCTGGCGCCAGTGCTTCCACGAGCCGGCGATCTTGGTGACGGCGGCGTAGGTGACGTCGGTCCCGATCGCCATGGTCGGCTCGAAGCCGAAGACGAAGATGAGCAC
>CAIYOD010000088.1 GCA_903927755.1 uncultured Thermoleophilia bacterium
GCGTGCGCGCGGCGAGCAGCGCGGCGGACCGGGCGCGGGCGGGGCCCAGGCCGGAGCGCAACACCCGCGCTCCGGGCAGCCCGCGGCGCACGGCCGCGCGTTCGAGGCGCAGCGGCATGATCACAAGCAGTCGGGAGTCGATGCGGTCCATGTCAGCCCAGTCTCCACAATCCGGGGGGTGCCGCGCCACCGCCATACGAAGAGCGCGTGCGCGCAGACGCGGCCGGTGGTGAGCAAGTGTCGCACGGAGAATCCGCGCCGTCGACGATCAGCAAGCGGGAACCCGCGGCTCGGCGCGGTCTCGAATTGGGATAGTGTTGCGGCAGGGACGAGCGCGGAGGCCAAGGGAATCCGCACGTCGGGGCACGCCTGAGGGGGGAGCCATGAAACGCCGCACGCTGGGCCTGGCGGTCGTCGCGGGGGCAGCGCTGCTGCTGCTCCTGCCGACCACCGCACCGGCCGCCAGACCGACGGTCGCGCTGACCGCGGCCGCCGAGGCCGTGACCGCCGGGAAGTCGCTGCGCTTCACCGGAGCGGTCTCTCGTGTGCGCGCGGGTGCGGACGCGGTGGTCATCTACAAGAAGGTGGGCACGCACTGGCGCCGGGCGGCGACGGTGAAGCTGTCGCCGGCGCGCCGTTTCAGCGTGCGCCTGCACTTCGGCATCGTCGGCGTCGGCGGCGTGCGGGCGCGCTACCGGGCGGCCGGCGTCGACGTGCGCAGCTCGATTGTCTGGGTCGACGTGCGGCCGGTGGACGGCCTCCTCGGCGACGAGAACAGCTTCTTCGGCAGTCTGCTCGGCAAGGTCGTCAGTGGCCTCGTCAGCGGCGCCGCCAGCAACGTGGGCAACGACGCCATGGGCGAGATCCTCTCCCTGCTCGGGTGGGGCAGCAACACCTCCGGCAACAGCGCGGCCCTGCAGGCCATGGACGCCAAGCTCGACCAGATCGAGGCGGATCTCGCGCAGATCCTGGTGGACCTGGGCAATCTCATGGGCCAGCTCAAGATCACAGAAGAGCAGATCCTCGAGAACACCAACGACCCGACGGCTGCCATCACCGAGATCGGCACGTACATGGACGAGCTCCAGGGGATGGCCGACGGCGTGTCACCGGGCGGCGGCAGCCAGACCCAGATCCTTGCCTACGCCGATCAAGTGGAGGACGACTTCCGCATCGAGAACGACGTCAACACCATCCACGACGCCATCCTGCCGCCGGACTCGGCCAAGGCTCCTGTGCTCGGCAACTTCACCGACCTCTCCATCAACCAGATGCACCAACCGAATCCCCCAGACCTGCAGACCGCCTACCTCGGACTCGAGCAGTACTTCACGCAGCTCATCTACAACCAGCTGCGCGGGGTCGACCTCGTGGTGGAGGCAAAACAGGCGCAGGCCGCCGCCGGTCAGCCGCCGGGCACGAGCGCGTCCGCGTATCTGGCCAACTTCCGCACCAACAAGCTGGCTCCCGAGGTACAGGACTTCCTGAACAACGTGTGGCGCCTGATCCTCAGCCAGTCCGAGCTGGACCACACGCAGGGCTTCCTGCCCTCCGCTGCCGGCTCGATCGTCTCGCGGGCCGAGTTCCTGCGCACCCAGATCCTGGACATGGACCACTTCGGTCTGCGCGCTCACGTGGTGGTCACCGACGACTGGGTCGGGAAGCTCAATCCGGTGATGGCCCACGGCAACGGCCGGGACTGGACGGCTGTGACGGAATCGGTCAATGCCATCCAGGGGCCCACCTACGACGTGTGGTCGGGCAGCACGGTCAAATCCTCAAGCACCTACTCGATCGTGACCTTCGACTTCGGTCCCGCCACTGCCGGCACGTACACCATCACGGGGCCGAACTACAACGGCCTCGCCCTCGGTACCGCGGTGGTGCAGCGGTACGACGACGACTACACGCCCGACGCCGCGGGCACGGACGTCTACGGCAGCAGCGTGGGCTCCACCCGTACCGGCGGCGTGGAGGGATTTGTCAAGAACGCGGCCACAGGCACCTGGGTCAAGCCCGGCGCCTGGAACGTGTCGTGCACCGGCACGATCGCCCAGAGCTTCATCGGCGTGCAGGGCAGCAATTCGAACAACGACTTCGGGGGCACCAACGAGGCCGACTACGGCTTCGTCTACGGCGGCAGCCAGCCGGCCCAGATGTCCATCCCGGTCAGCGCCAACCCGAACGGCAACGCGTCGGTCGGCTGCAACGCCGACGCTGGCGGCAGCGCGCAGGCGAGCATGGGCTACGGCGTCGGCGTGTATGACCGGACCGCTGGCGGGTTCGTCGGGAGCCCGGTGAGCGGCTCACAAACCGTCAACACCAACCAGTCGGCCAGCATGAACCGAACGATCAACCAGACCTTCACCTTCACGGCGCAGCCCGGCCACGGCTACTACGTGTTCTTCGCCGCTTCGGCGTCGGGCAGCAGCCAGTACGGTTCGGCTGCCGCCAAGATGATGATCGGCTGCGGCGGCGGCCTGGAGGTGCGATTCCCGGGCGACTGACCGCCGGCACTCCCGCCACGGCCGTGGCGAACGGTACGTCAGCCGCGTGGTAGCGAAGCTCTGGAAGCAGCATCCGGAGTCCGAGGCCGACGGGGTAGGGCGCAGAGGGTTGGCGCGGAGGGGGTAGAGTGCACGTGACCTGGGGGTTGGCTTGAGCAGGCGGAGCTCGATGATGACTCGGCTGTCCACCGGCGTCCTTCTGCTCGGGCTCTTCGTGGCCCTCGGGGGCGTCTTCGCCGGCGCGCCGCAGGCGGCGCCCACTGTGCCCGATCCCGCCATCGGTTTCCTGCTCAACGGTCGCCAGCTGACCCCGCAGGGAGCGCAGGTGGGTCTGGGCAACTTCCCCACCGGAGGGGCGGTCACGGCAGACGGGCGCTTTCTCTGGACCGTGTCCGCCGGGCAGGGCGCCAACGACATCCGCATCGTCGACACGGCTCGCCGGCGCGTGATCCAGATCATCGCCCTCACCGGCGCCTCGGGCGGCGTCGCCCTGGACTCGGGCCGCCGGCGCGCCTACATCTCCGCCGTGGGCGTCTCTCGCTGGTGGCCGACGCAGGCCGGCCTGCCGGGCGCCGCGGGCGACTTCGTGCTCGTCTACGCCTGGAACGCGAGCTCAGGAAGAGCCCACTTCGTCAATGCCATCCCGGTGCACCCGCAGCCCGGAGCCCCGCCGATCCAGGCGTTCCCGGTCTCGACGACACCTTCGACCAGGGCCTGGCCGCAGAAGCTCGCGGTCTCGCCGGATGGCCGCCGCCTGCTGGTGCCGCTCAACCTCGCCGGCAGTGCCGACGTGATCGACCTGAAGCACGACCGGGTGCGCAACGTCGTGACCGGCAGCTTCCCGTTCGGCGCCGCGATCCTGCCCGACGGCCGTACCGGCCTGGTGAGCAACGAGGCAGCCGGCACGCTCTCCGTCGTCGACCTGGTGAAGGGGGTCAAGCTCCGCGACATCCAGGTCGGCCCGCCGCTCTCGCATCCCCAGGGCGTCGTCGTCGACCGCAAGGGCCGGCGCGCCTACGTCGCCCTCTCGGCCCTTGACGAGGTCGTCGTCGTCGACCTGCGAAGCCGGCGCGTCGAGCGCACGATCTCGGTGGGCCGCAGCGCCGGTCTCGGGACGATGCCGGTTGCGCTCGCACTCAGCCCCGGGGGCGCACGCCTGTTCGTGGCCGAGTCGGGCGCCGACGAGATCGCCGTCATCCGTCTGCCGAGCCCGAAGACGAGGCCCCGGCTCGAGTGGACGCTCCTGGGGCGCATCCCGACCGCCGAAGACCCCCAGGCCGTGGTGACCGCCGCGGCCCGAAGCGGCCGCGCGGCTCAGCTCCTCTACGTCGCCGCGCGCGGCGTCGGCGTCGGCGCCAACCCGACCGGTCCGGTCCCGACGAACCCCTTCGACCCCATCTTCTGGGCCTTCAACCCGCTCGCTCCGACCACCGACGTCTTCAGCCTCACCAGCGGGACCACGTACCTCCCTGCCATGATCCGCGGCCACGCCGGGCTGATGCGCCTGCCGTCGGACGCGGTCGTCAAACGACTCACCTCCCGGGCGACGCGTCAGATCCATCCGCGGGACGGGCAGGAGGCTCCCGCGGGGACCCCGCTGCGCGCCGACGGACCGATCAAGCACGTCTTCTTCGTGGTGCGCGAGAACCGCACCTACGACCAGTTGCTGGGAGACCTCGGGCGCGGCAACAGCGACCCCCACCTGGTCGTGTTCGGGCAGAAGGTGACCCCCAACCTGCACGCCCTGGTCACGCGGTTCCCGCTCCTCGACCACGTGTTCGCCAACTCGGAGGCCTCGATCCAGGGGCACTTCTGGACCGCCTCGGCGAGCGTCCCCGACTACGTCGACCGCAACTGGATGCAGGAATACGCCGGGCGTGGACGACCGAACGATTTCGGCGTGTTCGCGGTGAGCTTCCCCGGCAACGGATTCCTCTTCAACCAGGCCGAGCGTCAGCACATCTCGTACTTCAACTACGGCGAGGCGATCGCCGGCGTCGAGCCGGGGTATGACGACCGCGACCGGACTCCCGAGGTTCTGGCGGAGGAGAAGCTCGTGGCCGCCAACTCCGATCTCGGTCCGGGCTTCACGCCCGGCGGCACGTATCCCAACGACCTCTACATCGGCAGCACCGGCCAGCAGCCCTACCCCGGGGAGATCTTCAACTCGAGCCTCTCGACCCTCCCGAGCCCCCCGCCGGCGGGCAGCCTTTCCTGCATGGACTCTTTCCAGGCGCGGTTCGAGGACCAGCTCGCCGCCGACGCGGTCCCGACCTTCAACTACGTGACGATGACCGGCGACCACACGCGCGGCACCCAGACCGGCTTCCCCACGCCGAGCGCCATGGTGGCCGACTGCGACCTGGCGCTGGGCCAGTTCGTCGATCTGATCTCGCACTCGAAGATCTGGTCGTCCTCGGTCATCTTCGTCGTCGAGGACGACTCCCAGGACGGCGCCGACCACGTCAACGCGCACCGCATCCCGGTGGCGATCATCAGTCCCTACGCAAAGCAGGGAGCGATCATCCACCGGCGCTACGACCTGCTCTCGGTGGTGCGCTCGATGGAGTTGATCATGGGCATGAAGGCGCTCTCGCTGAACGACGCCCTGGCGACGCCGATGTACGACGCCTTCACCTCCGAGCCGCTCAACTCCGCACCGGTGGACTGCCTCCCCGCCCAGGTCGACCTGCTGGAGCGCAACACGCCGGCCGCTCCCTGGGCGGCGATCTCCAATCGCCTGGCTCTGGGCAAGCTCGACGCCGTCCCGCAATGGAAGCTGGACGCGATCGTCTGGAAGTCGGTGTACGGCGCGGACAGCACGCCGCCGCCTCCCGGCCCCGGCGCGGAGGCCTACGAGTAGAGGGTCGAGTCGAAGCCCACCAAAGGGAAAGGCCCGGCGGCTCCTGAGAGC
>CAIYOD010000089.1 GCA_903927755.1 uncultured Thermoleophilia bacterium
CTCGACCGCGGAACGGATCGCCGCCCTGCCCGGCTTCCTGCGCTACTACAATGGCTACCGACCGCATGGCGGCCTGGACGGCGACACACCGCTCGGCAGGCTCACCGGGTCAACAACCTCGTGATGCAGAACAGCTAGCGCTCGATGACGAACCGCGAAGTGATGGGCACGGCGGGCCTCAGCGTCGCCTCGACGGAACAGTACCGCTCTTCCGACAGGGAGATCGCGCGCTCCACCTTGCGCTCGTCGAGGTCGCCCTTGAGGTGGTAGACCACCTCGAGCGAGAGGAACCGCTTGGGGTGGTCCTCCGCCCGCTCCCCGCCGACCTCGACGCTGAACGCCTCGAGCGGCTGGCGCATCTTGACGAGGATCGAGGCGACGTCCATGGCGGTGCAGGCGCCGAGCGACGCGGCCAGCACTTCCATAGGGGTCACGCCGTTGCCGGGCTCGTCGAGCCCCGACGCGAGGGCTACGGTCCCGTGTGCGGTCGTGGCCTCGAACAGGAGTCCCTCACCCTTCCACGCTACCTTCACCGGATCACTGCGTGCCATGGCGCCCACCTCTCCGCGCGGACGACGCCGCGCTCGCCTGTCTTGTCCTCAAGGTATACCGTGCCCTAAACGCCGCCCGGCTCCGGCGCCGGGCGGCGGTCCCACGTGAAGGAGCGCCATGACCGTCCTCCAGGCCATCATCCTGGGCATCGTCCAGGGCCTGACCGAGTTCCTGCCCATCTCGAGCTCCGGCCACCTCCTGCTCGTCCCGTGGCTGTTCAACTGGCACTTCCTGCTCGAGAACCCCGAGCTGAACAAGACGTTCGACGTCGCCCTGCACCTGGGCACCTTCGTCGCCGTCGTCATCTACTTCTGGCGGGAGATCGTGCGGCTCGCCGGCGCCTGGGTGCGGAGCATCGCCAGGCGCAGTCTCGCCGAGCCGGAGAGCAAGCTGGCGTGGCTGCTCATCGTCAGCACGATCCCTGCGGCCATCGTGGGCGTCCTGTTCGAGGACTTCATCACCAACACGCTCGGCAAGCCGTGGATGATCGGCGTGGCGATGATCGTGTTCGCCGGGTTCATGTACCTGATCGACCACGTCGCGAAGCTCGACCGCGACATGGAGGCCCTCGGCTGGTTCGACGCCGTCCTCATCGGCATCGCGCAGTCGCTGGCGCTCCTGCCGGGCGTCTCGCGCTCCGGCATCACGATGATGACCGGCCTGCTCCTGCGCCTCGACCGCGAGTCGGCGGCGCGCTACTCGTTCCTCATGAGCATCCCCGTCATCGGCGGGGCGGCCGTCTTCAAGGGGCTGGAGGTCGCCCAGGATGGACTGCCGGCGGGCACCGCGACGCCGTTCGCCGTCGGCATGGTCTCGGCCGCGCTCAGCGGCATCGCCGCCATCTGGTTCGTGCTCGCCTATCTCAAGCGGCACGACTTCAACATCTTCGTCGTCTATCGCATCGTGATCGGCGTCGGCGTGATCATCCTCGTCGTCTCCGGCGTGCGCTCCGGCATGGGCATCTGACTGGCCGGTGTCCCTGCGGTGCACCGCCCGATGACGGGCCTTCGGCGGTCATTCGTATAGAATCGGGGACCCAAACGCCCCCGGCCATGCGACCAGGAGTCATCGGTGCGCGACCTTTCACGCGGCGACCGCGGAAAAGAAGTCCTTGACGTCCAGACCCGTCTGCGCGGGCAAGGCTTCGAGCTGGGCCGAGAAGGCGTGGACGGCTTCTTCGGCCCCCACACCGAGACCGCGGTCCTTTCGTTCCAGCAGGAACGCGGCCTGCTCGCCGACGGCCAGGTCGGCGCCAACACCTGGCGCGAACTGGTGGAGTCCGGCTACGCGCTCGGCGACCGCCTGCTCTACCTGCGCGAACCGCCGTTCCGCGGCGACGACGTCCTGCAACTCCAGGTCAAGCTCAACCTGCTCGGCTTCAACGCCGGTCCCGAGCGTGGCGTGCACGACGACGAGGTCGAGCGCGCCGTGCTGGACTTCCAGCGCAACGCCGGCCTCCCGCCCGACGGCATCGTCGGCGAAAGCACCCTCATGAAGCTCGAGGCCGTGCGCAAAGCGGAGTCGGGGCGCGAGGGCAAGAAGATCCCCGAGCGCGACCGCGGCTACGCCGCCGCCCGTGGCCTCACCGGCCAGTCGGTGACCATCGACCCCGGGCACGGCGGGGCCGACGGCGGCATCGTCTCGGCGCAAGGCCTCGCCGAGAAGGACGTCGCGCTCGCGCTGGGCCTGCGGCTCGCCGAGCTGTTGCGCGCCGAAGGTTGTCGCGTCCAGCTCACGCGCGAAGCGGACGAGCGCGTGCCGCTGTACGCGCGCGCCGAGGCCGCCAACGGCGCCGCATCCGACTTCTTCCTCTCGCTGCACTGCAACCAGGCGCCGTCGCCGGCGGCTCGCGGCGCCGCCGGCTACTACTTCCAGCGCAGCCACTACTACTCCGAGCACGGGCGCCGTCTGGCAGGCTCCATCGGCGCGCGCATGGAGGCCGCCGGCGTACCTTGGCTCGGCCGGTTGGGGCGCAACTTCGCCTTGCTGCGCGAGGCCCGCGGCATCGCCCTCGTCGTCGAGCCGCTGTTCCTCACCAGCCCCGAGGACGAGGCCCTGGCGAAGCGGCCCGAACACATCGAGCGGCTGGCGCGAGCGCTCGCCGGCGGCTTCGCCGACTATCTCGCGCGCCTCCCGCTCGGGAGCGAGGAGGAGGCGTCGTGACGCCGGACGAAGCCGAGGCACTCCGCATCCGCCTCACGGCGACGCAGTCGCAGCGCCTCCGCGAGCTCGGCGCCGACCCGCTCGTCCTCGACGAACTGTTCGCCGACGTCCAGTTGCGCGACGCCGCCTTCAAGCGCCTCGAGGGCGCGCTCGTCAAAGACGGCCGGCAGCACCTCAAGGACCTGCGTGCCGGCCGGCGGGCGCCGCAACTGGTCGAGCTGGAGCGCGTGCTCAGCGACGCCCTCACCGGAGCCGGCTTCGTGCGTGTCGTCACGCCGCTGATCATCGCCTCGGACTCCCTGCGCAAGATGGGCATCGAGCACGGGCACCCGCTGCGCGAGCAGGTGTTCTGGCTCGAGGACGGCCGCTGCCTGCGGCCGATGCTGGCGCCCAACCTGTACACGCTGCTGCGGCGCCTTGACCGCAACTGGAGCAAGCCGTTCGGCATCTTCGAGATCGGCCCCTGCTTCCGCCGCGACAGCAAAGGAGCCAGCCACCTCAACGAGTTCACGATGCTCAACCTCGTGGAGCTCGGCAGGCCCGAGAACGAGGGACGCGCGCGGCTCGTCGAACTGGCGTCCCTCGTCATGCGCGCGGCGGGCATCGCGCACTACGAGCTCGAGGTGACCGATTCCGAGGTGTACGGCGAGATGGTCGACGTCCTGGTGAACGGGGCCGAGGTGTGCTCCGCCGGCCTCGGCCCGCACCCGCTCGACGGCAACTGGGGCGTCGTCGACCCGTGGGTGGGCCTTGGCTTCGGCGTCGAGCGCCTCATCATGGCGCGCGAAGGCTACCCGAACATCGAGCGCGCGGGCCGCAGCCTCAGCTACGTGGACGGCGTGCGGCTCAACCTCTAGCCCGTCGCCGGCGGACGGCTGCCCGGCGGGCCGCGACGCGTACGCACGAGAGGGCGGGCCACCGGCCCGCCCTCTCGGGGTACCTCAGGACTGCTCGCGTCGGCTACTTGCCCAGCAGCGCGTCGATCTTCTTGACGCCGTCGTTGGCGTCCTCGGCGTAGGCGTCGGCGCCGATCTGGTCGGCCCAGCGCTGCGTGCACGGCGCGCCGCCGACGACGGTCTTGTAGGAGAGGCCCTCGTCCTTGATGCGCTTGATGACCTTCTTCTGCTCTTCCATGGTGGTGGTGAGCAGGGCGCTCATGCCGATGACGTCGGCGGAGAGCTCCTTGGCCTTCTCGATGAAGGTGTCGGCGGAGACGTCGCGGCCGAGGTCGGTGACCTCGTAGCCGTTGGCCTTGAGGTAGGCGATGACGATCGCCTTGCCGATGTCGTGCACGTCGCCCTGGACGGTGCCGATGACCATGATGCCCTTGGCCTCGGCGGCCTCGCCCTCGAGGGCGGCGTTGGTGACCTCGGTGGCGCCGGCCATGGCGTCCGCGCTCATCATCAGCTCGGGGAGGAAGACCTCACCACTCTCGAAGAGGTCGCCGACCTCCTGGATGCCCTTGACGAAGCCGTTCTGCATGATGTCCGCTGGGGCGATGCCCGAGTCGAGCGCGCGCTGCGCGATCTCCTCTGACGACGCCCTGTCGGCGTTCACGATGCTTTCGGCTGCTTCCTGGTAGATGTCTGCCATGACCCTGGACTCCTCCCGACTTTGCTCACGACTGTTTACCGCGCAACTAGGTATGGCGAGTACGGAGATCGAGCGCGTGACGCCGCAAGCCGGAGGAAAGTACGGACCGGATCCCATCCGGCCGGACGCTCCCCCGAACGCCCTCCCTCAGCACGTGGGGCGAGTATAGCAGCCGCTTGAATCCGCGACCACAAGCGCACAGGGTCGAACACCAAACAAACACACCTCGCCCGGCCTGTCCCTCCGGGACGCGCCCGCCGGGCGCCCATGCTAGCATCGTCGGCATGAGATACCACGGCGCCGTCATCCGCCCTCCCAGCGAGGCCGACAGCCTGATCGTGCAGGTCACGTACGGCTGCTCCAACAACACCTGCGACTTCTGCGGCACGTACCTCGAGAAGCCGTTCTCGGTGCGCCCCTTCGACGAAGTCGTCGAGGACATCACCGGGCTGCCGGTCACCGTGCGCCAGCGGGTGCGGCGCGTGTTCCTCGCCGACGGCGACGCCATGGCGCTCAGCTCGCGCAAGCTCGACGCGATCCTCGACCTCCTGCACCGCGCGCTCCCCAATCTGGAGCGCGTGAGCAGCTACGCCAACGCGCGGAACCTGCTCGGCAAGACAGTCGAGGAGCTCGCGGCGCTGCGCGGGCGCGGCATCGAGCTCCTCTACCTCGGCCTCGAGTCGGGCGACGAGCAGACGCTCACCGACATCCACAAGGGCATCTCCGTGGCGGAGCAGATCGAGGGATGCCGTCGCGCCTCGGACGCCGGCATGCAGCTCTCGGTGACCGCGATCCTCGGGCTGGCCGGCCGCGAGCGCTCCCTCGTCCACGCGGCGGCCACCGGCGAGGTGCTCTCGACCATCGACCCGGAGTACATCGGGCTGCTCACCCTCATGCTGACCCCCGGGACGGCCATGGAGCGCAAGGTGGCGACCAGCCGGGTCGTGCTGCCGGACTCCATCGGGATCCTGCGGGAGCTGCGCGAGATCGTCGCCCACCTCGACGTCAGCGACTGCCTCTTCCGCTGCAACCACGCCTCGAACTACCTGCCGATCGGGGGCCGCCTGCCCGGCGACAAGGCGGCCATCCTGGCGCAGCTGGATAGAGTGCTGGATGCGCCGGCCGCAACGCAGCTGCGGCCGGAGAGCTGGCGACTGCTCTAGGAGCGGTGAGGGCCGGCGACGCGAAGCGGCCGCGCCGGCCCGTCTCAGAGATCCCGCAGGTGCGACCCGAAGCCCCTCTTGAAGTGCGTCGAGGCGTACTTCTGCAGCTTCCAGTCGGGGATGCGGCACTGCGGACAAGCCTCCGCGTACCACTTGTTGCGCAGCCAGCGGGCGGCGCGGCTGGTCTTGGAGTCGTGGACGACCATGTGCTTGTTGCAGTGAGTGACCACGACGGCGTAGGAGCCGCGCTCCTCGAACTCCTTGATCCCGTGCAGGATACCGCGACGGGACGGCCACAGCTTCACCTTCTCGACCAGGCGGAAGAGCGGCACCTGCTTGCGGTAGTAGCGGGCTTTGGTGGGATCAGTCGGCATCGGGAGGCCAGTCTAGCACGGTGGGCAGGAGCGCCCGGAGCGCGCGTCGAAGGTTTCATCCCCCGACCCATCCAGACCCGAGGTGCCCGATGACCCGTCGCGCCGCAGCCGGCCTCGGCCGCCTGCTTCCGCTCCTCCTGATCGCCGCGGCCGTCGTCATCGTCGCGGGAGCCGCCCTGCTCGCCGCCTGCGGCGGCTCGACCGGCGGCTCCTCCCCGCAGCCCACCGCCACGGTGACCGTGACGGCCAGTTCCTCGTCGACGCCCTCCGGGTCGGCGTCACCATCGTCGTCGCCGTCAGCCTCCCCGAAGACGACCCTCCGGCTGTACTTCCTGCGCGACGAGAAGCTCGGCGTCGCCGAGCGCCGCGTCGCGCACACCTCGATGCCGGCGTCGGCGTCGGTGAAGGCCCTGCTCGCGGGCCCCACGGCCGCGGAGCGCTCCGCCGGTCTGACGAGCGCAGTGCCGGCGGACACGAAGCTCCTGGGGCTCACCATCTCCGGGACCGCCGCTCAGGTCAACCTGTCCGAGGCCTTCGCCTCGGGCGGCGGCAGCCTCTCCATGACCGCCCGTGTGGCCGAAGTCGTCTACACGCTGACCCGGTTCCCCACGGTGCGGTCCGTCGAGTTCCTCATCGAGGGCACACCGGTCGAGGCGCTGGGCGGCGAAGGCGTCATGCTCGGCGAGGCCCAGCGCCGCGCCGACTGGCGGAACTTCGAACCCGCGATCTTCGTCCAGTCGCCGGGTGTCGGCGCCGTCGTCTCCAGCCCGTTCGTCCTCATCGGCACCGCCAGCGTCTACGAGGGTACGTTCCAGGCGCGCCTCGTCGACTCGTCGGGGAGGCGCATCGTCAGTGCGACCGTGCAGGCCACCCAGGGCGCCCCCGGCCGCGGAGGGTTCGCCAAGGAGATCGCGTTCTCCACCTCCGCGCAGCGGGGGACGATCATCGTCTACGACCAGTCCATGGAGGATGGGTCGCGGCAGGACGAGGTGCGCATCCCCGTGAGCTTCTCGACGGACTGACGCGCTGCGAGCGATCCTCGCTGCGTCCCCGCGAGACCGCGCGAGAAAGGGAGGCTTGGCGGGGAGTGCGGGAGTCACACCCGCCTACGTGGGTTTAGAGCCCGCGCTGATCCTTCCGATCGACCCCCCGCGCGACGCGATTGTACTACGCGCACGGCGAGCGTGTTCTCCGCTTTCTCGTGCCGCCCGGTGCGTCCTACATGAGGGCGCGCGCCGCCATGACGGCGACGCCGATGGCGAGCGGCTCGTGGATGTGGCGCACACCGAGGGCCTCCTGCGCCGCCGCTGTGAAAGCCGAGGGCATGCCGGGCACGGCCGCGACGGTCTCGGGACGCACGTCGCCGGCGTCGATGATGCCGGCCGCCGGTGTCGCGTCGAAGATGAGATCGCAGCGCGCCAGCCCGTCGGCGAGGTCTGCAGTCTCGAACTCGAGACCCACGTCACGCGCCGCCGTGACGCGCTCCTCGTCGGGCTCGACGACGAGGACCTTGGCGCTGCAGCTCGCGAGGCGTCGCGCCGCCGCGCGCCCGACCGGGCCGAGGCCGAGCAGCAGCACGTCACGCCCCTCGAGGCCGCCGGCGGCCGCGTCGAGCGCCGTGACGTAACCGTCGGCCGTCGCCGGGTCGTCGTCCACGCTGCACGTCTTGGTGAGGCTGAGCGCGATGAACCGGTGATCGTCGGCGAGGAAGAGGACGGTGGCGCCGGCCGCGACGGCGGCCTGCATGCCGCGAACGTCCGGCTGCGTCGTCATCCAGGCGTCGCAGCCGAGATGCAGCAGCGTCGCCACCACACAGGCCGAGAACCCGCGGATCACGCCCTCACCGGACGACATGGGCACCGCGGCGACGCGGGCACCGCGCAACTGGACGCAGCGGTCGCCCTCGGTGGTGGTGCGGAGAGCCAGGTCGCGCAGACCCAGGCCCGTCGCCTCGAACAGCCTGGCCTCGAAGGCCTCGAGGTCTCGGGTCAGCGTCGTGACGTCCGTCTCTGTGAGTCGTGTCACCGGGCACCTCTCTCGTCGGCGCTCTGCAGGTCGTCTTCGGGCGCGGCCCGCAGATCCTCGTGCCGCGCCAGCTCGGCGACCACGCCGGCCGCCCGCTCGCGCGCCTCGCGCACGCCGGCGCCGGTGACGATCAGCGTCGCCGCCCACTCGTCGCGGCCGGGCACGTAGTCGGTGAGCGCCTCGTCGGCGCCGAAGAACCCGGGCACCAGTCGCAGCGCCCCGGCGCCGCCCATCACGTGCTCGCCGAGGACATCCAGCATACCTCGCGACGCGCGTACGTGCTGATACACGCAGGCGCGGCGCGGCACCCGGTCGAGAGCCGGCGGCGCCGCATCACGTACGGTCCGGTACAGCAGCTCCACGATGTTGAGCCCGCTCGACCAGTACACCGCAGTCGGCGTCTGGCTGGGCAGACGGGCGTCGATCTCGAGGACTCTGGGCCCCTGGTCGCCGACCATCACCTCGACGTCCATGAGGCCGTTCAGGCCGAGGCCCTCGGCGATGCGGACGGAGGCGGCGTCGAAGGCGGCGAGCACGCCGGCGGAGACGGCGGCGTCCCAGGAGCAGGCGCCGCCGGGGCCGGCGGCCGCAGGTTCCCCGGCCGTCTCGCCCACGGGCGCGACCACCCGGCGGCAGTCGTAGGCGGCGTCGAACTCGAGCCCCGTGACCTGGAGCGGCACGGCCCGTCCACCCCAGGCGAGCACCTCGAGCGACAATGACGGTCCGGCGACGTACTCCTCCACGACGACCTCGTGGCCCGCCCGCTCCAGCTCGCGGCGCGCGGCGTCCAGCTGCTCCTCGTCGTGCGCCACGACCACGCCTTCGCTGCCGCTGGCGGTGCTGGGCTTGACCACGACGGGGAACCCGCAGGCGGGCCACTCTCGCGGTCGCGGGACGTCCAGCGCCTGGAACAGGCGCCGCGACGCCAGTTTGGACGCGCTCACGCGGTAGGCTTCGAGGTCGAACAGCAGTGGGACGTCCCACGCGGGCACGCGCTCGGCCAGCCAGGCGAGCGTGGGCTCGTCCTCGCACGCCGGCAGGACGGCGTCGCACGACGTGACGAGGCTCTTCGCAGCTTCCTCGTCGGCGGTGATGTCGGCCTGCACGAGCACGTGCGCGACCCCGGCGGCCGGCGGCGCCTCGCGCCTGTCCACGAGCACCGTGTCCCACCCGGCCTTGGCGGCGAGGTAGGCGGCCTCCGTGCCCTGCAGCTTGCCGCCGACGATCAGCAGACGCATGGACTCACCTCGGGACGGCCGCCAGGCGCGCCATCCGCTCCCGATACTCGTCGACGCCGGCCGGCCGCAGCCCCAGCCGCTCGAGGTGCGGCAGCACGCCGTGGACGGTCCGGTAGCCCTCGTCGATGTCGAGCTCGGCCTGCGAGACCCCGGCCAGACCGACCGTGGGCGGCACGATGGACGTGACCACGTTGGCGCCGGCCTGGAGCCTGCGCTCGAGGCCGGCGATGCCGTCCACGTCGAGCGAGGCCGGGATGAACCGGTCCGGCATGGCAAGGCGCATGGCGGCGATGGTGAGCAGTTCGTCGGCGTCGCCGGCAGGGCTCACGTCGGCGAGCGGCGTCCCGGCCTGCGGGACGAAGGTCATCACGCGAACCTGCTCCCATCCTGCCTCGCGCATCGCCACGATGGAGCCGGCGCGGTCGGCGGCGGTGTCTCCGATACCGGTGAGCAGGCCGTCCTCCACGAGCAGCCCGGCGCGCCGGGCCGCGCTGCGCGCGGTGGCGCGCGCCGCGAACGGCTGACCCACACGCAGACGCTCGTACAACTCCTGCGTGTGCGTCTCCTGATACAGCGCGTACCAGTCCGCCCCGGCGGCCTTGAGCGCGCGCAGCGAGGTCTCCGGCAGCACGCCGGGCGAGATCATGACCGGCGCGCCCGTACCACTCGACACGGCGCCGACGAGGTCGAGCAGCGCCGCGTGTCCGGGCTCGTCGTGGAGAGCGGGGTCCTCGCCCATCGTCAGGTCGAGGAGGACGACCCCGGAGGCGGCGAGGTCGCGGCAGATCGCGACGACCTCGTCCGTGGTCTTGCGGTAGCGCGGACTCTCGTCGTTGTCGGCGCGGTAGAAGCAGAACGCGCATTCGTTGCGGCAGTACGTCGAGAAGTAGACGAACCCGTAGAGGAAGACCGCATCGCCCGAGTGCCGGGCGCGCGCCTCGCGGGCGGCGGCGAACACCAGCGGCGCCTCGTCGCCGGCGCGCAGCAGCGCCTCGAGGTCCGCCTCGCCGGGGACGCTTCCTTCCAGGATGTCGGCGCACAGGCCGGCCACGGAACGCTGGGGGCTCACGGAGGTCACCGAAACTCGAGGACGTCCTCGACGGGCCGCCGCGACGAGGGCTTGGGCGGCGTCAGTGGCCTGCCGACGGGGACGAGCGCCGCGAGCTCCAACGGAGGCTCCACGCCGAGCAGTCCCTCGATCGCGGGCGCCGCAAGTACCGGGGCGGTCATCCAGCAGGAGCCGTAGCCCATGGCGTGCGCGGCGTTGCAGAGCAACTGGATGGCCCCGCCGAGGCTCTGGATGTCGGGCCGCTGGCGCAGCCGGTCACGCTGCTCGCGCGGCAGGCCCCGCCGTTCGTGAAGCTCGTCCGCCAGCGAATGGTACGTCCGGCCGAAGACGGCGAGCACGAGCGGGGCCTCGGCGAAGAAGGTCGCGTAGGCGCGGTAGGCCCTGAGCTCCTTCTCGAGATCGGCGGCCTCCGGCCAGGCGCCCATCTCGTCGAGCACGGCGTCGACCGCCTGTTTCATGGCCGCCCGCAGGTCTGCGTCCTCTACGGCGACGAACCGCCACGTCTGGGCGTTGCCGGCATTGGCGGCCCGGATCGCGACGCCGACCATGGCGGTGACGTCTTCGTGAGGGACCGGGTCGGGCGCGTAGCGGCGCACGCTCGAGCGCCCGCTGACGGCGTCGGCGAAGCCGGTGGTCTCGAGTCTCGATCTGCTGCCGCGGCTGCTCATGCGTCCAGTGTACCAACGAGGACGGGGCGGGCGCTCCTCACGAGCCCCCGCCCCGTCCGTCCACGCCGCTTCGCCGGCTCAGCCGCCCGAGATGGGGGGCACGATGCGCAGGACGTCGCCGTCCTTGAGCTCGGCCTCGAGACCGCCGGCCAGCTTGATGTTGCGACCGCCGACGAAGACGCCGGCGTACATGCGTCCATCGTCGCGATACACCCGCGGCCGGATGCTGGCCTCGAGAGCGATCGCCTTGTCCAGAGCCTCGCCCGCCGTGGCGGCGTCGACCGCGATCTCGGAGAGACCGCTCGCGGTCACCGCACCGACAGGCAGCTTGACCGTGACCTTCGCCATGCCTCAGGCTTTCGCCAGTTCCTTGTCCTTCTTGTCGACCTTGAGGTCGACGGCGTAGACGTACTTGTTCTGGCAGAAGGCGATGCACTGCGGCTCGCCGTCGCACAGGTCGCACTTGAAGGCGACCTCCCGGTCGGGGTGCTCGTGGATGACGCCCGTGGGGCACACCTCGTAGCACTCGCCGCAGTTGGTGCACTTCTCCTCGTCGACGACGAGCACGTAGCCCTCGACCGAGTCCCCGACCTTCTCCTTGTTCTCGAAGAAGCCCTTGGGGGTGACCGTGATCCTCTTGGTCACGATGGCGTCGTTGGGGCACGCCTCCTGGCACTTGGCGCAGCCGGTCTGGAGGCAGGTGTGACCCTTGATCTCCGCGGTGGTGGGGTTGCACTCCGAGAAGAGGCGCGCCACCGAAGGCCGGTACGCGCCCTCGTGGTACGCGGAGCACGCGAGCTCGCACATGTGGCACCCGGTGCACTTCTTCCTGCTGATCATCACGTGTGGCATCGGATTCCCTTTCTAGAGGCGGACGTCGACGCCGAGCTCGGCGAGTTTTTCTTCGGTCGGCACGCCGCTCGTGTCCCAGCCGCGGAGCGAGTAGTACTCCTGCGTCTTCTCGGCGAACGTGTCCGCGCCGATGATGCGGCCGGCGGACGGCCCCCTCTTGTGCGGCTTGGTGAGCAGCAGTTCCGGCAGGTAGTCGTCGGCGGCGGTGAGGCCCTCGCGCAGGTTGAACAGGCGGCCGAGGTTCCACACGCGCTCGCCCATCTGCTCCATCTCCGACTCGGCGACATCGCGCTTCCACACATGCTTCATCAGCTGGCTCATCTGGTTGAAGTCGATGGCCCAGAAGTCGCACCAGATGCCTGTGTACTTGACCGACGAGTAGTGCTGGCCGTTGATGTTGTAGGCGGCCTTGCCCTCCATGGTATCGGCGGGCTCGTCACCGGTGATGATCTCGTCGCCCACCGGATACGAGCGCATGTGGCAGCCACCGCGATCGGAGGTGGAGTACGAGAGGCTCATGCCGAACGTGCCGCGCGGGTCGTAGCCCGGCAGCTCGAGGTTCTTGACCTCCATGGCCAGCTCGGGTACGCCGTACTTCTCGGCGAGGTGCTTCGAGCCGAGCGCCAGCTCTTCGCCGATGCCCGTGCGGGTCGCCATGAGCTCGGGTGCGCCCAGGTAGCTCTCCACGTCGCCGAAGCGCACGCCGAAGTCCCTGATGCCCTTCTCGGTGAGGTCCATGGCCAGGCCGAGCACGGATCCGGACGAGATGGTGTCCATGCCCCACTCGTCGCAGAGCTCGTTGAACTTCATGAGCGCGGCGATGTCGCCGATGCCGCAGTTGGAGCCGCAGAGGGCGATGGTCTCGTACTCGGGGCCCTCGCCCTGGACCATCTCGCCGCCCTGCTCCACGCCGTGGAAGTTGCGGCAGGCGATGGCGCACTGGTAGCAGGCGCGCTTCTTGAGGCGGATCTTCTGGAACGACTCGGAGTTGATCTTGCCGGCATCCTCGAACTCACCGTCCGACCAGTTGCGCGTGGGGAACGCGCCGGCACCGTTCACGAGGTCGACCAGGATCGGCGTGCCCTCTTCGTGGACCCAGTAGTTGTCGTCGGTGAGGACGTACTCTTCGTGGATTCGGTAAAGGTCGGCGAGGAACGCCTTGGCGTCGCCGACCGTCACCGCGCCGGTGCCGCGCACGGCGACGGCCTTGAGGTTCTTGTCGCCCAGGAGGGCGCCGTGACCGCCCCGGCCGGCCTTGTGGTACTGGTCGGTGGAGACGCAGGCCCACGGGAGCTTCTTCTCGCCGGCCGGGCCGATGGAGAGGACCTTGGCGTTCTCGTCGAAGTCGTCGCGCAGCGCCTGCTCGATAACCGACGTCTTCATACCCCAGTACTTGGGCTGCGCCGGCAGGAAGCTGACCACGTCGTCCTTGATGGTGACGACGGTGGGCTCGGGCGCACGACCCTTGATGATGACCAGGTCGTAGCCGGCGAACTTGAGCTCGGGCGCGAACGAGCCGCCCACGTAGCTGTCGTTGAGCACGCCGGTCACCGGACTCTTGCAGCCGACGATGAGGCGTGACGACGTGCTGACGTTGGTGCCGGCGAAGGGGCCCGTCACCAGGAAGACCGGGTTGTCCTCCGACCAGGGATCGAGACCCGGCGGGATCTCCTCCCACATGTAGCGTAGGAGCAGGCCCTTGCCGCCGATGTACCTCTCGGCCCACTCCATGTTGAGCGGCTCGACGGCGGAGGTGCCCGCGCTCAGGTCGATCCTGAGCACTTTGCCTTGGTAGAAGTCCAATGCGTCCTCCTGAAGACGTACGGTGGAATACCACCGTTCCCCCGGCGGACCGCACGCGGCTCCAGCGTCGAGTCCAGGGAACGTGGGAGTACAGGCTTCCACATTCTAGCCGACCCCGGGGCGGCACGGCAACGCCGGGAAACGCAGGGAATGCAGGGCAAAAAGGAGCCGAAAGAGGTGCACGCTTGGCCATTGTGGCGGGCGAGGCGGGCGCGAGGACGAACGCCTGTTTGTGGGCGGCAGCCTAAGTCATCCCTTATCGTCGGGCGGTCCGGAGGCCACGGACCGCGCCGCCGCTCCTCCGCGGGCGGCTGCGAAGCGCGCCTGCGGCGCAGGCTCAGGTCAACTGGGCTCCGCCGGTTGATCGTGGCCGGGGGCCTCGGGCAGGTTCTTGATGTTCTCCGCCTGCAGCCACTTGCCGTAGTTGTCGTTCATGGCGTCGACGAGCTCCTTCATGAACCGCGTCGAGAGGTTGACGCGGCTCACGACGACGCCGTTGAGCTCGCCCGCCTCCTCGCTCTCGTGATCGAGGCGCACGAAGGTGATGGAGAACTCGTAGTCCGAGTGGCTGACGTTGGCGAAGTTGGCGTACACGCCCGCCATCTGTTCCGGACTGGCGTGCAGGTTGATGTGGCGTTCCTCCTCGTCCATGACGAGCCTCCTTTGCCTCAGCCGGCGATGCGGTGGGCGATGGCGGCGGCCATGCCGGAGGTGCCGGCCGAGCCGCCCAGATCGTAGGTCACGTCGTTGCCCTCGGCGATCACGGCGGCGATCGCGTCTTCCATCCGCCGCGCCGCCTCGTCCTCCCCGAGATGGTCGAGCAGCAGCACGCCGGAGCGCAGCAGGGCCGTGGGGTTCACCTTGTCCTGCCCCGCGTACTTGGGCGCGCTGCCGTGCACCGGCTCGAACACCGCCGCGTCGTCGCCGATGTTGGCGCCGGGAGCCACGCCCAGGCCGCCGATGAGCCCGGCGCACAGGTCGCTGACGATGTCGCCGTACAGGTTGGGCAGCACGAGCACGTCGTAGAGCTCGGGCTTCTGCACCAGCTGCATGCACATGTTGTCGACGATGCGGTCTTCGAACTCGATGTCCGGATAGCCCTCCGCGACCTCACCGCAGACGCGCAGGAAGAGCCCGTCGGTGCACTTCATGATGTTGGCCTTGTGCACCGCGGTGACCTTGCGCCGGCCGTGGTGGCGCGCGTACTCGAAGGCGAAGCGCGCGATGCGCTCCGTCCCCCGGCGCGTGATGATCTTGATGCTCTCGGCGGCGTCGTCCGTGACCATGTGCTCGATGCCCGCATACAGGTCCTCGGTGTTCTCGCGTACGACGACGAGATCGATGTCGTCGAAACGGGTGCGCACGCCCTTCATCGTCTTGGACGGACGCAGGCAGGCGTACAGGTCGAGCTCCTTGCGCAGCGCCACGTTGACGCTGCGGAAGCCCTTGCCGACCGGTGTCGTGATCGGACCCTTGATCGCCACCTTGGTGCGGCGGACGGAGTCGAGCACGTGCTCCGGCAGGGGCGTGCCGTACTCCTCCATCACGTCGAGTCCGGCGTCGTGCACCTCCCAGACGATGGGGACGCCGGTCGCGGCGATGACGGTCTCGAGCGCGGCGGCCAGCTCGGGGCCGGTGCCGTCGCCGGGAATCAGGGTCACGGTGTGGGTCATGCTTCAGGTCCTCCGGGCAGCGCGAAGCCGCCGTGCTTCTTGACGTGGGCGACGAGGCCGCCGTCGTTCAGGATGGTGACCATCACCGGCGGCAGCGGGACGAAGGGGATGACGGCGCCGGTGGTCAGGTCCCTGACCTCACCGGCCTCCAGGTCGACCTGGAGCTCGTCCAGCTCGCCGATCCCGCTCGTGTCGCACTGCAGCACGGGCAGGCCGACGTTGATGGAGTTGCGGAAGAAGATCCGCGCGAAGCTCTGCGCGAGCACGGCGCCGGCGCCGGCCAGCTTGATGATGCGCGGCGCGTGCTCGCGGCTCGAGCCGAGGCCGAAGTTGCGGCCGCCCACGACGAAGTCGCCTGGGCGCATCTCGGCGGCGAACTCGGGGCGCGCGTCCTCGAGGACGTGCTTGGCGAGCTCGGGCATGTTGGTGCGCAGGTGGAACAGACGGCCCGGCGCGATGTGGTCGGTGCTGATGTCGTCGCCGAACAGCCAGGCCCGGCCGTGCAGGAGCTCGTCGGTCAAGTGACCCACTCCTCCTCCGTGACCACCACCGAGTTCATCGCGACGCCCGGCTCGCGTGCCCGCATGGGATCGCGCTCCGGGATCGCCTCGACCACATCCATGCCTTCGATCACGCGGCCGAACACGGTGTGCCTGCCGTCGAGGTGCGGCGTCGCCGAGTACGTGATGAAGAACTGCGAGCCGTTGGTGCCCGGGCCTGCGTTGGCCATCGAGAGTATGCCCGGCGAGTCGTGCTTCAGCGCCGCGTGGAACTCGTCCGCGAACTTGTAGCCGGGGCCGCCGCTGCCGCTCCCCGTGGGGTCGCCACCCTGAGCCATGAAGCCCTTGATGACGCGGTGGAACGTGACGCCGTCGTAGTAGCCGTCTCGCGCCAGGAACACGAAGTTGTTCACGGTGCGCGGCGCCTTGTCGGCGAACAGTTCGATGACGATGTCGCCGTTGTCGGTGCTGATGGTCGCCGTGTAGCGCTTGCTCGGGTCGATGACCATCTCCGGCGGTGCGCTGTACTGCTTGGCCACAGCGTCCTCCTTTCTAGAGTAACTCGCGGGGGTCGGTGATCTCGCCGGCCACGGCCGATGCGGCCGCGGTGGCCGGCGAGCCCAGGTAGATGAAGGCCTCAGGGTTGCCCATGCGGCCGTGGAAGTTGCGGTTGGCGGTGCTGACGCACACCTCGCCGTCGGCGAGGATGCCTTCGTGGATACCGACGCAGGCGCCGCAGCCGGGGTTGGTGATCACGGCGCCGGCGTCCCAGAACACGTCGAAGAGGCCTTCGGCGGCGGCGGCCCTCGCCGTGGCCTGCGAGGCCGGCGTGACGATGAGCCGCGTGCCCGGGGCGCGACGGCGCCCGCGCAGCACGCGGGCCGCCGAGCGCAGATCCTCGAGGCGGCCGTTGGTGCAGGTGCCGATGAGCACCTGGTCCACTTTCGTGCCCTCGAGCTCGGCCGCCGTCGCCGTGTTGTCCACGGTGTGCGGCTTCGCCACCGTCGGCACGATGGACTCGAGATCGAACGTCACGACGCGCTCGTACGCGGCGCCGGCGTCGGCCGTGAGCGGCCGCCAGGCCTCCTCGCGGCCCAGCGTCGCCAGGAATGCGCGCGTGGTCTCGTCGCTCGGCATGAGGCCGCACTTGGCGCCGGCCTCCACGGCCATGTTGCTCAGCGTCAGGCGGCCGGGCATGGGCATCGCGTCGATGCCCGGCCCGCCGAACTCGAGCGCCTTGTACGTGGCGCCGTCGGCGCCGAGCTGCCCGATCAGCGTGAGCATGAGGTCCTTCGCCTCGACGCCGTCGGCGAAGGCGCCCTCGACCTCGATGCGAAACGTCTCGGGCACGCGCAGCCACGTCTTGCCGCTGGCCATGCCGACGGCCACGTCGGTGCTGCCCATGCCGGTGGCGAACGCCCCGAGAGCGCCGGCCATGCAGGTGTGCGAGTCGGCGCCGATCACGAGGTCGCCCGGCTTGGCGTAGCTCTCCGCGACGCGCTGGTGGCAGACGCCCATCTCTACGTCGCTGAGCGTCGCGCCCGATGCGGCGCAGAACGCCCTGATCGTCTTCTGCGCGTTGGCCAGCTCGCTGCGCGGCGCCGGCGCGGCGTGGTCGATGAAGAACACGCACTCCGGCGCCCGGACCTTGCCCGCGCCGAGCTCCTCGATCTGCTGGATCGCCAGCGGGCCGGTGCCATCCTGGGCGATCGCCACGTCGACGTCGCAGACGACGATCTGGCCGGTGACGACCGTGTCGAGCCCCGCGTGCGCCGCCAGCAGCTTCTCCGCCAGGGTGAGAGGGCTGGTCACGTGGCTGCTCCGGGGGTCGCCACGGCGGGTCCCTCACCGGCGGCCTTGTTCCCCATGGGCACGGCGTCGCCGAGGTGGCCCAGATAATCCTGGTAGATGTACATGAGCTCCTTGTCGAACAGCGCCCGCTTGAGCTCGATGGCCGTCTGTCGTACGAGCGCGAGCACGCCGTCGCAATCCTCCTGCGTGAGCTCCAGCCCGAACTCCTGGAACTTGCGGTAGATGGTACGCGAGCCGGAGTGCTTGCCCACGACGATCTGGCGCTCGAGCCCCACGTCCTCCGGGGCGAACGCCTCGTAGTTGAGCGGGTTCTTGATGACGCCGTCGGCGTGGATGCCGCTCTCGTGGGCGAACACATTGGTGCCCACGATGCTCTTCCACGCCGGGATCGTCCGCGCCGACGCCGCGGCGACGTACTCGCTGAGCTCGCGGAAGCGGCTCGTGTCCAGGCCGACGTCGACCTTGCCGAGGTACTTGAGCGCCATCGCCACCTCCTCGAGCGCGGCGTTGCCGGCGCGCTCACCGAGGCCGTTGACGGTGGTGTTCACGTAGGTGGCGCCGGCCTTGATGCCCGCCAGGGCGTTGGCAGTGGCCATGCCGAAGTCGTCGTGCGTGTGCATCTCGATGTCGAGCCCGCCCTCCTTCTTGAGGAACGTGATCACGTTGAAGGTATCGAAGGGGTCGAGGATCCCGAGCGTGTCGCAGAAGCGCAGGCGGTCGGCGCCTTCCTCCTTGGCGGCCTGGGCGAAGCGCAGCAGGAACTCCAGGTCGGACCGCGAGGCGTCCTCGGCGTTGACCGAGACATACAGGTTCTGGTCCTTCGCGAAGGCGACGCATTCGCGGATCTGGTCGAGCACCCACTGCCGGCTCTTCTGGAGCTTGTGCTCGATGTGGATGTCGCTGGACGACATGGAGATGGCCACGGCGTCGACACCGCAGTCGACGGAGGCCCTGACGTCGTCGATGACGGCGCGGTTCCAGGCGAGGATCGAGGTGTCGAGCCCGAGCTCGACGATCTGCTTGATCGTCGTCTTCTCGTCGCCACCCATGGCCGGGATGCCCACCTCGATCTGGTGGACGCCCACCTCGTCGAGCAGCTTGGCGATGCGGATCTTCTCGTGGTTGCTGAAGACCACGCCGGCGGTCTGCTCGCCGTCGCGGAGGGTGGTGTCGTCGATGAGGACGGCCGGTTCGGCCGGGCGCCTCTGCGGAGCGATGACGAAGCTGGAGAGATCGCTGGTCATGGTCACCTGCCTCAGGGGGACGGGTTGGACACTGTACTGGTGCTCGCGCGGATCAGGCGTCGAGGGCGCGCCGGAGCAGGTCGTTCACGACCTGCGGGTTGGCGCGCCCGCCGCTGGCCTTCATCACCTGGCCGACGAAGAACCCGATGACCTGCTGCTTGCCGCCGCGGTACTGCTCGACCTGGGCGGGATTGGCGGCGACGACCTCGGCGACGATCGCCTCGAGTTCCGCGGTGTCGCTGATCTGGCCGAGACCGTGTTTCTCGATGGTCGCCTCCGGTTCGGCGCGGTCCTCGATCATGCGCGCGAAGACTTCCTTGGCGGCGCTCGTCGAGACGGTGCCGTCCTCGACGAGCTTGACGAGCCTGGCGAGGCGCTCGGCGGTGACGTGTCCGTGGCCGGCCTCGAGGCCGGCGGCGTTGAGATGGGCGAGGTACTCGCCCATCGTCCAGTTGGCCGCCGGCTTGGCGCCGGCCCCGGCCGCGACGACTTCCTCGTAGAATCCGGCGAGCGCGCCGGAGGAGCCGAGCACGCCGGCGTCGGCGCGAGAGAGTCCGTAGTCGGCGATGAACCGCTCGACGCGCGCCGCCGGCAGCTCCGGCTGCGTCGCGCGCAGGCCCTCCACCCAGACCGGGTCGATCTCGAGCGGCACGAGGTCCGGCTCGGGGAAGTAACGGTAGTCGTGCGCTTCTTCCTTGCTGCGCAGCGGCGTCGTCGTCCCCGTGTCGGGGTCGAAGTGCAGCGTCTCCAGGTCGATCGTGCCGCCGGCCTCGAGCACCCCGATCTGCCGCGGGATCTCCGCGTCGAGCGCCTGCTGCAGGTAGCGGAAGCTGTTCATGTTCTTGAGCTCGGTGCGCGTGCCGAGCTCTTCGCTCCCCTGCGGCCGGACGCTGATGTTGGCGTCCCAGCGGATCTGGCCCTCCTCCATGTTGCACTCGCTCACGCCCAGCTCGACGACGAGGTTGCGCAATTGCTGGAGGAACTCGCGCGCCGCCTCCGGCGACGGGATGTCCGGCTCGGTGACGATCTCGATCAGCGGCGTGCCGCCGCGGTTGAAGTCGACCATCGAGGAGTCCGAGCCGGCGATGCGGCCCGCGTCGCCGCCGGCGTGGATGAGCTTGGCGGCGTCCTCCTCCATGTGCACCCTGTTGATCCGGCAGCGGAGGAGCTCGCCGTCCACCCAGTACTCGAAGCTGCCGTCGGTGGCGAGCGGTTCGTCGTACTGGCTGATCTGATACGCCTTCGGGAGGTCGGGATAGAAGTAGTTCTTGCGGTGGAAGATGTTGCGCGCCTGCACCGTGCAGTCGAGCGCGAGGGCGATGCGCGCGGCGTACTCGACGGCGCGCCGGTTGACCACGGGCAGCGCGCCGGGGTGCGCCAGGCACACCGGGCAGGTGTGGACGTTGGGCGCGTCGCCCTTGGTCACGGCGCAGCCGCAGAACATCTTGGTCTGCGTGTCGAGTTCGACGTGCATCTCGAGGCCGATGACCGGTTCCCAGGCGCCGTTGTTCATGATTGCGCGTCCTCGGGCGAGAAGGTGATCGGACCGGGCGGCGCGGGCCAGTCGGCGCGCCAGCCGTTCGCGTCCCGCTCCCTGCGGGCGCCGCGAAACGTGGGCGCCGTGTCGAACCCGATCGCACCTTCGAGCGCGTGCGCGGCCTCGAGCAGGCGGTTCTCGCTGAACGCCGGCCCGATGAGCTGGAAGCCCACCGGGAGTCCGTCGCTGAGGCCGCACGGGATGCTGAGCGCCGGCAGGCCGGCCAGGTTGGCCGGGATGGTGCAGATGTCGCTCATGTACATCGCCAGCGGGTCGCTCGTGCGCGAGCCGGCCTTGAAGGCGACGGTCGGCGTCGTCGGAGATGCGATGAGGTCGACGCCGGCGAACGCCTCGTCGAAATCGCGGCGCACCAGGGTGCGGACCTTCTGGGCGCGCCCATAGTAGGCGTCATAGTAGCCGGCGGACAGGGCGTAGGTGCCGATCATGATGCGGCGCTTGACCTCCGGGCCGAACCCCTCGCCGCGCGTGCGCTCGTAAAGGTCGAGGAGATCGACCGGATCGGCGCAGCGGTACCCGTAGCGCACGCCGTCGAAGCGGGCGAGGTTCGCCGAGGCCTCGGCCGGCGCGATGATGTAGTAGGCCGGCAGGGCGTACTCGGTGTGCGGCAGGCTGATCTCGACGCAGGCGCCTCCGAGCTCCTCGATGCGCGCGAGGGTCTCGTCGAAGCGCGCGCGCACGCCCGGCTCGATGCCGACGGCGAGGTACTCCGAGGGCACGCCGACGCGCAGGCCGTCCAGCCGCTCCGCCGTCGGCAGCGCCACCGGCTCCGGCAGTTCGACGCTGGTCGCGTCGCGCGGGTCGTGGCCGACGAGGTGCTGCAGGAGGAGCGCGCAGTCGTAGACGGAACGCGTCAGCGGTCCGATCTGGTCGAGCGAGCTGGCGAACGCGATGAGTCCGTAGCGGCTCACGGCGCCGTAGGTGGGCTTCATGCCGACGATGCCGCAGAGGGCGGCCGGCTGACGGATGGAGCCGCCCGTGTCGCTGCCGAGCGCCCAGAGCGCCTCACCGGCGGCCACGGCGGCTGCGGAGCCGCCGCTGCTGCCGCCGGGCACCGTGCTCAGGTCCCACGGGTTCGCGGTGACCTGGTACGCCGAGTTCTCGGTGCTCGAGCCCATGGCGAACTCGTCGAGGTTGGTCTTGCCGAGCATGACCACGTGGTCTTCCCACACCTGGCGCACCGCGGTGGCGGTGTAGACCGGCTGGTAGTTGTGGAGCATCTTCGAGGCGCAGGTGGTGGTCACGCCCTCGGTGACCATGTTGTCCTTGACGGCGATGGGCAGGCCCGCGAGTGGGCCCCGCATCGCCTGCATCTCACGGTCGACCTTGGTGGAGTACTTGGCCGCGTTGTCCGGTGTGTGGAGGATGTAGGCGCGAACCTTGCTCTCGACCGCAGCGATCTGGTCGAGGTACACCTTGGTGAGCTCCGCGGAGGAGATCTCCCCGTCCACGAGCAGTCGCTTGGCGTCGCGCGCGGTGAGCCGCAGCGGATCGAGACCCCTGAGCGGTGCATCTCCGGTGCCCCGCTCGATAGCCCGCCTGCGGTCGCTATTCACGTCAGCCCATCCTCGGGACGCGGAAGCACTCGTCGCTCACGGCGGGAGCGTTGCGGAGAGCCTCCTCGCGGGGCAGGCTCGGGCGCTCCTTGTCCTCGCGCGTGACATTGACGACGTCGAGGACGTGCGCGGTCGGCGGCACGGCGGCAAGGTCCAGCTCGCTCATCTTGTCGATGTGGGCGAGGATCTTGGCCAGCTCACCGGTCATGCGGGTCGCCTCATCCTGTTCGATGCGGAGACGGGCGAGTTTCGCGACGTAGCGGACGTCGTCTTCGGAGATCATGTCGCGTTCCTCCTGCTGGGGCCGCCGGAGCGGGACGGCCATGATACTCCAGCCCCAGATGGCGGACAAGAAAGGGGGCCCGCCGGCGAAGCACGCCGGCGGGCCCCCTCGCGCGCACGCATATCGACTAGGCGACTGGCTTCACCGTCGAGGCCTGCAGGCCCTTGTCACCCTCGGTGACATCGAACTCGACGCGCTGTCCCTGGACCAGCGTCTTGTAGCCGTCCATGGTGATCTCGGAGTAGTGCACGAACAGGTCGTCACCGTCTTCCCGCTCGATGAACCCATACCCCTTCTCGTTGCTGAACCACTTCACGCTCCCCTGCGCCAAAGCCCTTGCCTCCTACTCGCAGCCCTGTGCCGGCCCGCGGGGCCGGGCGGGACCCCCCATGCGGTACCGCCAAGCACGTCAACGAGACTACAACACGGTTTGGGAGGTGTAAATGGACCCCGGCCGCGGCCGGGGAGACGACCCGCCGGGCGCCCCCTGCCGCCGTGGTACGTGGAAGCTCGGGGGGCGGTCAGTCGCCGGCCGGGAGGAGCGCGCGCCGCAGCATGTCCTCCCAGAGCTCGAAGAGCGGCTCGAGCCGCACGCCGTCCGGGTCGAGCAGCTTCTGGACGGCGAGACCGTCGGTCATGGCGACCATCAGCGAGGCGAAGGCGCGCAGCCGGTCCTCGTCCACGGCGGTGGCGTCGCCGAGGCCCTCCACGTAGAGGTCGCGGTACCAGTCGTACAGCGCCGCGACCCGCTCCCTGAGCTCGGCGTCGAGCACCACGTGCGGCAGGATCGCGAAGAAGTCGCGGAAGGCGGCGCGGTCGCCCACGAGGCGGCGGTCGCTGGCGACGAGCCCGTGCACGCGCTCGTCGCCTGCCGCCGCCGCCTGCGTCTCCACGACCGCGCTCAGGCTCTGATCGTGGCTGAGCGAGTCGACGACCGCGGCGATGAAGGCTGCCTTGCTGCCGAAGTAGTACCGTACCGAGTCGCGGTAGGCGCCGGCCTCGGCGGCCACCGCCTCGACCGTGAGCGCCTCGTAGCCGCCGCGTGCCAGGAGCCGGCGCGCGGCCGCCACCAGCTTGCGCGCCGTCGGCGAAAGCCGGGCGGTCGGGTCCTCTGTGAGATTCTCGTGACCGGTCATGTGCCCCTCGCGCGTCACCCTACCATCCCGATCCGTCCACAGGCCGTCACCTCGACCCGTTGCGCCCCGACGGCTGGAGAGGTAGATTGGTCCTTAGTTCGGTTGTACGACCGAACTCTACTGCACATCAGGGGATTGTGCAGACGGATTCTTCAGGACTGGGGGAACGAATGCAGGATGCAGCGAGGCAAGAGGCGTTGCGGGAATCGCGCAAGGCGCTCGACTTGATGGCGAGATCCGAGCTCACGGCGGAGCAGCAGGAGGAGGTCGTGAGCGACTGCGTCGCGAACTTCGGCCGCTACGTCAACCCCGGGATCCTCGAGTACCGCAAGTCGGTGTCGAGCGACTACACGTCGGTGGAGTGGCGCGACGAGGGCGCCGTCTTCTACGACATCCACGGCAAGGAATTCATCGACTGCCTCGGCGGGTTCGGCATCTACACGCTGGGCCACCGGCACCCCACCGTGGTCAAGGCCGTGAAAGCTCAGCTCGAGCATCAGGCGCTGCACTCCCAGGAGCTTCTCGACCCGATGCGCGGCTACCTGAGTCATCTCCTCGCGATGACGACCCCGGGCGACCTGAAGTACTCGTTCCTCTGCAACTCCGGGACGGAGGCGGTCGAGGGTTCGCTGAAGCTCGCCAAGCTGTGGGCGCGGCGCAAGAAGCCCAGCCACACGCTGGGCATCATCTCCACGACCAGGGGCTTCCACGGCAAGTCCTTCGGCTCGCTGAGCGTCAGCGGCAAGGGGGAGTTCCGCGAGCCCTTCTACCCGCTCATGTCCGGCGTCCGCTTCGTGCCCTACGGCGACGCCGACGCCCTCGACAAGCAGCTTGCCATCTGCGACGCCATCGGCTTCGACATCGCCGCCTTCATCGCCGAGCCCATCCAGGGCGAGGCCGGCGCCATCGTCCCGCCCGCCGACTACTTCTGCAAGGTCCGCGAGATCTGCGACAAGTGGGGCATCCTGCTCATCGCCGACGAGGTGCAGACGGGCATGGGGCGCACCGGCAAGCTCTGGGGCATGGAGAACTGGGGCGTCGCCCCCGACATCATGGCGATGGGCAAGGCGCTCGGCGGCGCCGTCATCCCGGCCGGCAACTTCATCGCCACCGAGGACGTGTTCTCGGTGATGTTCGACAACCCGTACATCCACACGACGACGTTCGGCGGCAATCCCATGGCGACCTCGGCGGCCATCGGCGCCCTCCACGCCACCATCGAGGAGGACATCCCCGGGCAGGCGGCAGAGAAGGGCGCCTACCTCAAGGGCCGCCTGAACGAGCTGGCTGCCGACCACGACGACCTCTTCGAGGAAGTGCGCGGGATCGGCCTCATCATCGGCATGCAGTTCAAGGACCCGGACATCGGCTATGCCGTCAGCCAGGGCCTCTTCAGCCGCGGCGTGCTGATCGGCGGCACGCTCTTCAACTCGCTCACGCTCCGCATGCAGCCGCCGGCGGTGATCAGCCACGAGCAGATGGACACGGTGCTCGCGCGCCTCGACGCGACGCTCTCCGAGGTGAGCGCCACCATGCGCCGCGGAGAGCTCGTCGCCCACTGATCGGCGCAGCCCCATTGACGCGCGGCCCGTCAGGGCCCCGCGCGCGGCGGCGGCGGGGGGACCGCCGCCGCCGAACGCGACGAGGGCCGGGATGCCTCTGCAGGCA
>CAIYOD010000090.1 GCA_903927755.1 uncultured Thermoleophilia bacterium
GCTGCTGCTGCGCAGGACCTCGCCGCCGGCCCGCCCTTCAGCCGATCCCGCGCACGTCTCCCCCCTGCTGCTCGAGGTCTTCAACAGCCTGTTCATGTCCATCGCCGAGCAGATGGGGGCGACGCTGGCCAACACCGCCGTTTCAGTGAACATCAAGGAGCGACTCGACTTCAGCTGCGCGGTGTTCGACGCGGACGGCGGCCTCGTCGCCAACGCGCCGCACCTGCCCGTGCACCTCGGGTCGATGGGGGCGTCGGTGCAGGCGGTGCTCGAACGGCACCGCGGCGACCTCCGCCCCGGTGACGCCTGGCTGCTCAACTCGCCCTACGCGGGCGGGACCCACCTGCCGGACCTGACGGTGGTCACGCCGGTGTTCCCGGACGGGCGCGAGACCCGGCCGGCGGGCGGCGCAGCCGACCCCGCCGGACCTCTCTTCTTCGTCGCCTCGCGCGCTCACCACGCCGACGTCGGCGGCGTGACGCCCGGGTCGATGCCGCCGGGCAGCCGGACGATCGACGAGGAGGGCGTCCTCATCGATGATTTCCGGCTGGTCGCGGACGGCCGGCTGCGCGAGGCCGAGGTGGCGGAGCTGCTCACGAGCGCCGCCCATCCGGTCCGCGACCTGCAGCAGAACCTCGCCGACCTCCGCGCCCAGGTCGCGGCCAACGCCCGCGGCGCGGCCGAGCTGGGCCGCATGGTCGCCGAGTTCGGCCTCCCCGTGGTCTCCGCGTACATGCGTCACGTGCAGGACAACGCCGCGGAGGCCGTGCGCCGCGTGCTCGACAGGTTCGCCGGTGCGGCGGAAGCGCCGCGGCGCTTCCGGCAGGAGCTCGACGACGGCAGCTCCGTCGTCGTCTCCGTGACCATCGACGCCGCCGGACGCCGGGCCGTCGTGGACTTCAGCGGCACCTCCCCGCAGCGCGCCGACAACTTCAACGCGCCCGAGGCGGTGACGACGGCGGCCGTGCTCTACGTGTTCCGCACGCTCGTCGACGCGGACATCCCGCTCAATGCCGGCTGCCTCGAACCCATCGACATCGTCATACCGCCGGGGAGTATGCTCTCGCCGGTGCGGCCGGCGGCCGTGGCGGCCGGCAACGTGGAGACGTCACAGGCAGTGACGGCCGCGCTGCTCGGGGCGCTGGGCGCGGCCGCGGCCAGCCAGGGGACCATGAACAACCTCACCTTCGGCGACGACCGCTACCAGTACTACGAGACGCTGTGCGGCGGCGCCGGGGCCGGACCGGACTGGGACGGCTGCAGCGCCGTGCACACGCACATGACCAACTCGCGCCTGACCGATCCGGAGGTGCTGGAGTGGCGCTATCCGGTGCGAGTCGAGGAGTTCAGCGTGCGCGCAGGCAGCGGCGGCGAAGGCGCGCATCGGGGCGGCGACGGCGCCGTGCGGCGACTGCGGTTCCTGGAGCCGCTCACGGCGGCGATCGTCTCGAGCGGCCGCCGGGTGCCGCCCTACGGGCTCGCCGGCGGCCTCCCCGGCGCCTGCGGCCGCAACGCGGTCGAGCGCGAGGACGGAACCGTCGAAGAGCTGCCCGGCGTGGCGCAGACGCGCATGGCGCCGGGCGACGTGCTGGTGATCGAGACCCCGGGCGGCGGTGCCTACGGCGCGCCGCCCCCAGCCACGGGAAGCAGCCGGTCCTGATCCGGTGACTGTGCCCTGATACCTTTGAAGGTATCAGGCGACAGCCTCGCGCGACCCATCATGCCGGTGGACCCGCGCGCTGCGCCCGTCAGTACGTCGCGGCCTTGCGCTTGAGCTGCTGGCGACGCCGCCGGCGCAGCAACGCGCTCACCGACAGGCCGACCAGGAAGCCGACGAGCAGCAGCACAACGAGCATCAGCGCAGCCGGCAGGGAGAACCACCAGAAGAAGAAGTGGATCCGCCAGTCCTCCTTGGTGTTCTGGAGGACGAGGATGATGATCACGACGGCGATCACGGCCGGCGCGATGAGCTTGCCGTACCCCGGACTGCTGGATCTGCCGTCCCGCTGCACCTGCACCTGCGGGCTGTCTTGCGTCGAGCTCATGCCTACCCCCTCGTGGTGGTCTCGACTTGGTTCGCCGTGAGTGCCGTCTACCCCTGCCGCTCGCGGCGCCGTACGTCGCAAGGGGCGGGAGACGCTTCCGGTCTCCCGCCCCTCACTGCGATGCGGCGTCCGTCCCCCCGGAGGCCGCCGCGGACGCCGGGCCTTGCGGCCCGGCTCGATCGATCACTGCTTGGCGAACGCCTCCAGGCCGTCGACCACCGTGGCGAACACCGAGTCGAGCTGGGCGTCGTCGATGACGAGCGGCGGCTGGATGCGCAGGACGCTGCCGAAGTTGCCGCCGACGCCGATGAGCACGCCGTGGTCGAGGCAGTACTGGCGCACGAAGCCGGCGGCGGCGGTGCCGTAGGCCTTGGTGGCCGGGTCGGCGATGAGCTCGACGCCGACCATGAGGCCCTTGCCGCGCACGTCGCCGATCAGCGGCTGCGTCTTCTGCAGCTCACGGAACCGCGCCATCAGGGCGTCGCCCTTGCGCGCGGCGTCGTCCACGACTCCGTCCATGAGGAAGTCGATGTTGGCCAGCGCGGCGGCGCAGCTCACCGGGTTGCCGCCGAACGTGCTGAGGTGGTCGCCGATCTGGAACGCGTCGGCGATCTCGGGCTTGGCGATGAACGCGCTGAGCGGCCAGCCGTCGGCGATGCCCTTGGCCAGCGTCATGATGTCCGGCACGACGCCGTAGTGCTCGATGGCGAACATCTTGCCGGTGCGTCCGAACCCGCTCTGGACCTCGTCGGCGATGAACAGGATGTCCATCTCGTCGAGGATCTCCTTGACGCGCTTGAAGTAGTCGTCCGGCGGGACGATGATGCCGCCCTCGCCCATGACGGGCTCGGCGATGAAGGCGCAGACGTCGGCGGACGTGTGCAGGCGGGCGACCTCGGCCACGCGACGCGCGCAGAGCATGTCGCACTTGTCGGGCGTGGTCTCGGCGAAGCAGCGGTAGCAGTACGGCGTGGGGACGAAGGCGACGCCCGGCATGTAGGGGCCGCCACCCTTCTTGCGGCCCGAGTTGCCGGTGACCGACAGGGTCGCGAAGCTGCGACCGTGGAAGCTCGACTCGACGGCGAGGAACTCGCGCTTGCCGCTGTAGCGCTTGGCGAGGCGGAAGGCGCCCTCGATAGCCTCGGCGCCGCCGTTGCCGAAGAACGACTTCTGCAGCGTGCCGGGCGTGATCTCGGCGAGCTTCTCGGCGAGCGCGCCGACCGACTCCACGTGGTACACGTAGGAGCAGGCGTGGACGAGCTTGTTGGCCTGGGCGATCGCGGCGTCCAGGATCTGCTGGTTGTGGTGGCCGGCGTTGGTGACGCTGATGCCGGCGAAGCAGTCGATGTACTCGGTGCCGTCGGCGTCGTACAGGTAAGCCCCGTCACCGTGGTCGGCGACCACCGGCTCGACGCGCTTGACGAACCCCGTCATGACGTAATCGCGGTACTGTTCCTGCACACCCATGCTATCGACTCCCCTTCGGCGGACGCTGGTTAATCACTTGATTGACTTCTGTCGCATAGCGTATCAGATGCGGGCCCGCGTGCGTCACGCAGTCGCCCCAGTGCCCCGCCTCGTCAGTCTGCCACGAACCCCGTCAAGCTCTCACGATTGATCAGAGTGACCGGGCAATCGGGGTAGGCCGCGCTTGACTCCCGCTTTCTGCCGGTCAACGGCTCCTCGATGCGGCCGGAGAGCTCGAAAGCCGACGAACCGGTCGCGATCACCTGGATCTCCGGCGCCGTATCGGTGAGGAGCTTGATGGTGATGCCGACCCCCATTCACGAGAATTTGGTGATCATGCTCCCCATTGTGATGACTCTTTGGGGAGCGGTCGCGGCGACCTCGCGATCGGAGTGATGCGTCCCCAACGGCCCTCGTTCGTTGTGCAAGTTCGAATTCGTACTGCGGATTTGCACGCAGTGCGTCAAGGTCCGGAGGCTCGAGGCGATGAGCAGCCGACGAAGACGACGGGCTCCCTCGTCAGAGGTCGAACAGCCGGGCCGACTGCGCTTCGTGCTCGGCGACGGCGGCGCGCCACACCTCATGCGGGGCGTTCGTGGGCACTCCGAACTCGTCGGCCAGCAGCACGACCGCGGCCTCGAGCGTCGGCCGGCGACACGGGAAGTGCACACGGCCGAGTGGCTGCTTTGGCCTTAGCACATCGGGATGGCGTAGCGTCCCGTCGACGTGAAAGTGGCCGCGCGGCGGGCTCTCCGCAGCGATCTGCGCACGCGAGTAGTCCGCCCGGAAGATCCACGAATCGTGGTCGACGGCGTTCTGGTACTGCCACGTCATGGCCTGGAATCTCAGCTGCCTGCCTGCGCTGACATCAAGCTCCAGCAGTGCGACCAGGCGAAGGTAGCGTCCGTCCGTGAGCCAGATCGCAGAGTCCTTGTGCGCTACGGTGAGGTGGAAGAGAAGGTTGACGTAACGCTCGAAGTGAGCGGGCGCCTCGCGGCCGCCCGCCAGGCGCCCGTCGCTCGCCGTGCGTAGCGAGGCGACGGCGGACGACCAGCTACTCGGTGAAGACGGGGTCATCCTTGGGCAGCATGGCGCAGAATGCGTAGGCCTCGAGCATCTGGCTGAAGTGCCGCCAGTCACCGGCGGCGAAGTTGCGGAAGATCTCCGCGGGGTCGTAGCCCTTCTCGAGGCTCTTGAAGCGTACAAACTCGACGACCTCATCGCGCGTGTAGATGCGGGTCTTGGTGGGCTGCATGGGGCACCTCCTCGTCGTGCTTCCCCAGAGTAGCACCCCCCGGGCAGGCGGCAAGGTAGACATACGGAGGGCTACCCTCGCAGGGCATACAGGCGCTACGATTGCCGCGGAGGTGAGCGCAGCATGACCCGACCACGTATCGACTTTTCGCAGGACGAGTTCGCGGCGCTATGCCGCAGGCACGGCATCCGTCGCGTCGCCTTCTTCGGATCCGTGCTCCGCGACGATTTCACTCCTCAGAGCGACATCGACATGCTGGTCGAGTTCACTCCGGAGGCCCAGCCGGGATGGGAGATCGTCGACATCCAGCGCGAGTTCTCGCTGTTCTTCGGCGGCCGCCCGGTCGACTTCGTCAACCCCAAGTACCTGAACCGGCGCCTCAGAGACCGGGTGCTCGCGAGTGCGGAGGTGGTCTATGCAGCATGACGACCTCGTCTATCTCGCCGAGATGTACGACTTCGCGGTCGGCATCGCGCAGCGGGCGAACGGCCTGGAGAGAGCGTCCTTCGATGCCGACGAGGATCTTCGCCTGGCCATCGTCCAGCTGCTGGGCTGGCTGGGTGAGGCCGCTCGCCGCGTGTCTGCGGGCTTCAAGGATGCTCATCCCGACATCCCCTGGAGCTTCATCGTGGGCATGCGCAACATCCTCGCGCACGACTACCTTCACGTCGATTACGACGTCGTCTTCAAGACCGCGACCGAGAAGGTCCCCGACCTGGTCGCGACACTCGCCGCCAAGCTGCCGCCAGACGAGAGGTGACCTCGCGGATGACGTTCGGCGAACGTCATCCCGGAATGCCGATCGTGGGCCGCGCGGCCAGCAAGCGTTCGCCATATTCTCGTCTCGTGTCGATTCGGACATTGCGGCCGACGAGCATTACGACTAATAGTCTTGGTCAATCGACCAAGGAATGTGGTCATATGTCCGGCTCGCCGGCCGTGCTCCGCCGCCCTCTGTTGGCCCTGCGCGAGCAGATCGACCTGGCCTTCGTGTACGGCTCTGTCGCCGCCGGCCGCGAGCTGGCGAGCAGCGACATCGACGTGTTCGTCGTGTCCGGGCACGATCCGCGCGAGCTCGCGACCGTCCTCGCCGAGGCCGGCGAGCAGCTCGGCCGCGAGGTGAACGTCGTGGTGTACTCCGCGGATGAGCTTCGCTCGCGGATCGCCGCCGGCCGCACCTTCCTGACCGGCGTGCTGGACGGAGCCAAGATCTGGCTGCTCGGCGACGAGGCCGATCTACGCGACCTGCGGCCCGACGGTGAGCCGGCCGGTGGCTGAAGGCCCGCGTCCCGGCGACCTCACAGGTTCGCCGATGTTTCCTCCGTGAAGGTATATATCCTGCCGTTTGTTTCATTGCATGAAGGACACATATCGGCGTCGACATCCTCACCAGGACGCTCGAGACCTTCTACCGCCTGAATCCCGCGGCGCGCTCCGACGGCGCCTACCTCTTTCTTGACGAGGTCCAAGCCGTCGACGGCTGGTCTCGCTTCGCCCGTCGCGTGCTCGACACGGAAGAGGCGCGACTCTACGTGTCGGGGTCCTCGGCCAAGATGCTCTCGACCGAGGTCTCGACGGAGTTCCGTGGACGCGGCTACGCGGTGGAACTGCTTCCACTGAGCTTCGCCGAGGCACTGCTCCACGCCGACATCGAGCTGCCCCCGGCACTGCCCGGGTCGCGCTCGCGCTCGCGCCTCGAGGCTGCGTTCACCGACTACCTGCGCGTCGGCGGCTTTCCGGACGTGCAGCGCCTTGACGAGGCAGAGCGCATCCAGACCCTTCAGAACTACGTCCAGCTCGTACTGCTCCGCGACATCATCGATCGTCATCAGGTGCGGAACGTCCACGCGGCGCGTCTGTTCGCGCTCTCGCTGCTGCAGTCGTCCGGCTCGCTGACCTCCGTGAACAAGGTGGCCAACGACATGAAGTCAAGGGGCCTCGCGGTCGGCAAGGACACGCTCTATCACCTCCTCGAGCACTTCACAGACGCGTTTCTGCTCTTCACGATCCCGGTCTTCAGCCGCTCGCTCAGAGTCCGAGAAGCGAACCCCAAGAAGGTGTACGCGATCGATCCGGGACTCGCCTTCGCGGTCGCGCCGGCAGGTGTCTCCAACTTGGGCGCGCGGCTCGAGAACGCGGTGTACCTGGCGCTCCGCAGGGGGTTGCGCGGGACCCGCGACGGCACTATCTCCTACTACTCGACCGGCGCCGACCACGAAGTCGACTTCGTGGTCGGCGACCCCGAAGCAGGCCGGCCGACGCGTCTAGTGCAGGTCTGCGCGGATCTCACCCATGCCGCCACCCGCGAGCGGGAGGTGCGGGCGCTGAGGACGGCCATGAATGAGGTGGAGCTCGGCGAAGCGACGATCGTGACGATGCATGACGCCGAAGAGATCAGCGTTGCCGGCGGCGGCGTCATCCACGTCGTGCCCGCCTGGGCCTGGATGCTGGGCCTCTGACGGACGTCCGCGGAGTGGCCGCGGGGCGCGGCAACGCCGCGCGACGCGCCGACAACAGCATCGAGGCCGCCACCAGAGGGTAAGATGTACCGGATGGGGTGCGGTCACTTCCAAACGGTCGGGGGCCTGGATGACCAGCAAGCGCAAGCCGGCGGTGGGTAAGGCGAGCGACGGTGTGCCGAAGGCCGGCAAGCCGTCCGTCCGCAAGGCGAGCGACGGTGTGCCGAAGGCCGGCAAGCCGTCCGTCCGCAAGCCGGCGGCCCGCAAGACCGCGGCGGCGCCGGGCAAGCCGGCGGCCCGCAAGACGACCGCAACGGCGGACGCCAAGCCGGCGACGAAAGCCGCCGGGGACGCCGCCGCCGAGAGCGAGGCCAAGCCGCGGGACTTCCCCGTCGTCGGCATCGGCGCCTCCGCCGGCGGTCTCGCTGCGATCGAGGAGTTCCTCGCCGCCATGCCGGCAGGGGACTCCCTCGGCATGGCGCTCGTGCTCGTGCAGCACCTCGACCCGGACCACAAGAGCCTGCTGCTGGACCTTGTCAAGAGATACACGCACATCGAGGTCGTCTGGGCCGAGGACGGCACGGAGGTGCGGCCCGGCTGCGCCTACGTCATGCCGCCCAACAAGGACATGGCGCTGGTGGACGGCCGCCTCACCCTCGTGGAGCCCGAGGCGCCGCGCGGTCTGCGCCTGCCCATCGACTACTTCTTCCGCTCGCTGGCCGCCGATCAGCACGAGCGCGCCGTGTGCATCGTGCTCTCGGGCACCGGCAGCGACGGCACCCTCGGCTTGCGCGCCATCAAGGGCGAAGGCGGGATGGCGATCGCCCAGAGCCCCGAGTCGGCCGGCTACGACGGCATGCCGCGCAGCGCGATCGGCACCGGCCTCGTGGACTACGTGCTGACGCCGGCCGAGATGCCCGAGCAGCTCCTGGGCTACGTGAGTCGCGCCTTCGGGCGCGAACGGCAGCCCGTCCGCACCGCTACGTCCGGGCGGCCCGACCAGCTCCTCGAGGTCCTGCACCTGCTGCGCGACCGCAGCGGGCACGACTTCACGCACTACAAGACCAACACCCTGCGCCGCCGCGTGGAGCGCCGCATGGCCGTCACCAGAGTCGAGCGCATGGACGATTACCTCGCCCTCCTGCGGCGCGACGCGCTCGAGTCCGAGACGCTCTTCCGCGAGCTGCTCATCGGCGTCACCAACTTCTTCCGCGACGCGCCGGCGTTCGAGGCGCTGGCGGCCGAGGCGCTCGCGCCGCTGGTCGCCGCCCGCAGGCCCGGCGACCCCGTGCGCGTGTGGGTGCCGGGCTGCTCCACGGGCGAGGAGGCCTACTCGATCGCCATGCTCGCGCAGGAGCAGTCCGGCGCCGTCAAGCGCAACGTGCCCGTCCAGGTCTTTGCCACCGACATCGACGCCGAGGCCATCGAGCGCGCCCGCGCCGGCGTCTACCCCGGCAGCATCAGCGCCGACGTGTCGCCGGAGCGGCTGACGCGCTTCTTCGTGCAGGACGGCGACACTTACCGGATGGCCAAGTCCGTGCGCGACTGCCTTGTGTTCGCCAAGCAGGACGTCACCAAGGACCCGCCCTTCTCGAGGGTCGACCTGATCAGCTGCCGCAACCTGCTCATCTACATGGACGGCGACCTGCAGCAGCGGCTCATGCCGCTCTTCCACTACGCGCTCAACGGGGACGGCTACCTGTTCCTCGGCAGCTCCGAGACCGTCGGCGACGCCGGCGACCTCTTCGCTCCCGTCGACAAGAAGTGGAAGCTGTTCAGGCGTCGCGGCGCGATCACTCCGCGAGAACGGCTGCTGACCTCCACGATGCCCCTGCCGGGCGCCGCCGTCGGGCGGCACGCCGCCCTCGTCGAGCAACCCCTGCGTTTGCGCATTCGCGACCTGGCCGAGAAGGCCTTGCTCGAACGGCACGCACCGGCGTGCGCGGTCATCAGCGCCGACGGCGACGTTCTGTACATCCACGGCCGCACCGGCCGCTACCTCGAGCCTCCGGCCGGCGAGCCCAGCGGCAGCATCTACAAGATGGCACGCGAAGGTCTGCGGCTCGAGCTCTCCGCCGGCGTGCGCCGGGTCCTGGCGCAGAGGGAGGCGGTGCGCTACGAGCGTCTCCGCGTGCGGACCAACGGCGGTACGTCCCTCGTCAACCTGACCATCGAGCCGATGACCGGGCCGGACGCCGTCAAGGGCGTCCTGCTGGTCCTCTTCGAGGACGTGCCCGCGACCGACGACGTCGTGAACGCGACCGCCGCGGAGCCCATCGCCGACCGCGAGCAGCGCATCGCCGATCTGGACCGCGAGCTCTCGGCCAAGGAGGAGTACCTGCGTACCACCGTGGAGGAGCTCGAGACCTCGAATGAAGAGCTCAAGTCGACCAACGAGGAGATGCAGTCGTCCAACGAGGAGCTGCAGTCGACGAACGAGGAGCTGGAGACCTCCCGGGAGGAGTTGCAGTCGGTCAACGAGGAGCTGGTCACCGTCAACAGCGAGCTGCAGCAGAAGATCGAGGAGCTCTCGCGCGCCAACAACGACATGAACAACATGCTCGCCGGCACCGGAATCGGCACGCTGTTCGTCGACCGGCAACTCCACATCCAGCGCTACACTCCCGCGGTCACGGCGATCCTCAACCTCATCCCGACCGACATCGGCCGGCCGCTCAGCGACATCACCCCCCGCCTCACCGGCCAGACCGACGTGGTGGGCGCCGCAAAGGCGGTGCTCGACACCCTGGCGACCACGGAGTCGATGGTTCAGGCGAGCGACGAGAGCGCCTACATGATGCGGGCGCAGCCGTACCGCACCGTCGACAACGTGATCGAGGGCGCGGTGCTCACGTTCGTCGACGTCACCGAGCAGCGGCAGCTGCAGGCTCGACTCGACGAGCTGGCCAGAGCCGCCGTCGAGGCCGGTGAGCTCGCGCAGAGCGTGCTCGACACCATGCGCGAGCCACAGCTCGTGCTCGACGGCGATCTCGAGGTGGTGACCGCCAACAAGGCGTTCCTGGCGGCCTTCGCGCAGACGCCGGACGCCGTGGTCGGTCATCCCCTGCGCGAGATCGACGGCGGCGCCTGGCGCGAGCCCGGCCTGCTCGAGGTGCTGCTCGAGGTGCTGCCCGAGACGAGGAGGCTCGGCGACTACGAGCTCCGCCTCGGCGAGGGAGCGCTGGGGCCGTGCACCGCGACGCTCAACGCCCTCGAGCTCGTCCGAGCCCCCGGAAAGCCGCGCCTGATCCTGCTCACGATCACGGCCATCGAGCGAGGCGTCTGATGGCCGGCGCCCGGCCGCCGCGCAAGAAGAAGACCTCGTCGGGCGCGCCTGACGAGGCGCGCGAGGCGCGCGCGCCTGAAGAGCGCCGGCGGAGCGAGGCGGAGGAGCTCCGCCGGGAGGCCGAGGCGCGCGTCGACGACATGTCCGCCGCCACCACCGCCGCCTCGCCCGTCCCGGAGGACATCGCCGCGATCGTCCACGAGCTGCGCGTGCACCAGATCGAGCTGGAGATGCAGAACGAGGAGCTGCGCCGCGCCCAGCTCGAGCTGGACGAGCAGCGCGCCAAGTACTTCGAGCTCTTCGACCTCGCACCGGTGGGCTACCTCACCGTGAGCGACACGGGCATCGTCACCGACGCCAACCTCACCGCCGCGGAGCTGCTGCGAGTCGACCGACAGCTGCTCGTCGGGCAGCCGCTCAGCGCCTTCGTCCACGCGCCCGACCGCGACGCCTACTACCTGCACACCCGCGCACTCTGGAAGACGGGGGTCCGGCAGACCTGGGAGCTGCGCCTGAGGCGCTGGGGCGGCGCAGCCGGCGCGGAGGCTCCGGGCCACTTCTGGGCGCGCTTCGAGGCACGGCCGCAAGACGGCGCCGACGGGGAGACGCCCTCGTGCTGGATGACCTTCACCGACGTCGACGAGAGCGTCGCGGCACAAGAAGCGCTGCGCGAGAGCCGGGAGGCCCTCCGCGAAGCGCATGATCTGGCACACATCGGGGTCTGGGAGTGGGAAGCGGCCAGCGACAGGGTGATCTGGACCGACGAGCTGTATCGCATCGCCGGGCTCGACCCGAGACTGCCGGCCCCCACCTACGCGGAGCACTCCAGGGTCTACACCCCCGAGAGTTGGCGTCACCTCCAGGCCGCGGTCGACAGGGCGCTGGAGACCGGCGAGCCCTACCGGCTCGAGCTGGAGCTGGTACGCCCGGACGGCGCCACCCGGTGGGTGAGCGCGGTCGGCGGTGCGGCCTCCGACGACGGCGGAGGGGGCGTGCGCCTGTGCGGCACCGTCCAGGACATCACCGAGAGCAAGCTGGCGGAAGCGGAGATCCGGCGCCTCAACGCCGGGCTCGAGCAGCGCGTCGCCGCCCGCACCGCCGACCTCGAGGCGGTGAACAAGGAGCTCGAGGCGTTCGTGTACTCCGCGGCTCACGACCTGCGGGCCCCGCTGCGGGCGATCGACGGGTTCAGCCAGATGGTCGTGGAGGACGCCGCCGAGCGCCTCGACGCCGCCGACATGGAACACCTGCAGCGAGTGCGCGCCGCCGCCGAGCGCATGGGCGCACTGATCGACCACCTGATCGAGCTGTCCCGGACTGCTCGTGTCGACCTGGTCTCCGAGCAGGTGGACGTCAGCGCAGTGGCGGCGGCGGTGCTCGCCGACCTCCGCCGCGCGGCGCCGGAGCGGGAGGTGGAGGCCTTCGTCGAGCCGGGTCTGATGGTCATGGCCGACGCCACGCTGCTCGAGGTGATCCTCGTCAACCTGCTGAGCAACGCCTGGAAGTTCACCTCGAAGCGCGCGACGGCGCACATCGAGGTCGGCGTCACCGACGGCGGCGGAGAGCGCGCCTTCTTCGTGCGCGACGACGGCGCCGGCTTCGACCTGAGCAAGGCGCAGCACCTCTTCGGCGCCTTCCAGCGCTTTCACACCCCCGACGAGTTCCCCGGCGACGGCATCGGCCTGGCCACCGTGCAGCGGCTGGTCACCAAGCACGGCGGCCGCGTGTGGGCCGAGGCGGAGGTCGGCAAGGGCGCTACCTTCTTCTTCACGCTGCCCGCCCACGAATCCGAAGCTGCGCCGCGCCGACCGGGGATGAGCCCAGGCGGCTTGGGGTAGAAACCCCAGCAGGGAACCTCCATATGGGACGAGACGCGAGGGGAGCCGCTCAGATGGAGTACCCACGGTGAGGGACCTGGCCTCCGAGCTCAGAGAGGCGACCCTGACTATTGCCGCGCTCAAGGCGCAGCTCGAAGACAGCGCCGTCTCCCGCCTCACGGATTCACTCCTCGACGGTTGCGCACTCTTCGACCCGGCCGCGATCGTCCTGGACGTGAACCCGGCGCTCTGCGAGATGACGGGCTTCGCGGCGGAGGAGCTCGTTGGCACCGCACCCCCACACCCGTGCTGGCCGCCGGAAGAGCTGGACCGGTTCATGACGGCCATGGCGGATGTCGTCACCGGCCACGCCAGGCCCGTCGAGCTCCACCTGCTGCGCAAGGACGACACCCGCATCCCCGTCCTCGTCACGCCGTCCGTGCTGCGCGCAGACGACGGCGAGATCGTGTCCGTGACCCTGCTGTTCAAGGACCTGAGCGAGCGCCGCCGCTTCGAGGAGGCGCTCGCCGAGAGCGAGGAGCTCTTCCGCCTCACCTTCGACCAGGCGCCGATCGGGGCGGCGCTCGTCCGCGGCCGGCACTTCCAGCGCGTCAACGACGCGCTGTGCGCCATGCTCGGCTACTCACACGAGGAACTCCTCGGCCTCAGCATCCTCGAGGTCACACACCCGGAGGACAGCGGCGTCTCATCGGACACGGTCCGCCGCCTCGCCTCGGGCGAGACAGACTCCATCTCCCTCGAGAAGCGCTATCTCCACAAAGATGGAGGGACGGTCTGGGCCCGCACCGTGGCCCGCGCCGTGCGAGACGCCGGCGGGCAGGTTATCGCCCAGTTGGCGATGATCGACGACATCACCGAGCGTCGGCGCATCCTGGAGGACTTGCAGGAGAGCGAGCAGCGCCTGCACACGGTGCTCGACGCCGCGCACGAGGGCATCGTCCTGCAGGCGCGAGACGGCACCGTCCTGACGTTCAACAAGGCGGCGGGAGCCGTGTTCGGAATCGAGGGGACTGAGGTCCTGGGCGAGTCCGCTCTAGGACGCGACTGGGCGACCATCCACGAGGATGGCTCCCCCTGGCCACCCGACGAGCACCCCACCATGCTCGCGATGAAGAGCGGGCGACCGTCTCTCGGCCATCAGATAGGTGTCGTGCGGGACGGAGAGACGCGATGGGTCCTCGCGAACGCGTATCCCATCATCCCGGACGGCGAGACTGAAGCCGCCGCGGCCGCCGTCTCGTTCAGCGACCAGACCGACCGCCTGGCGGCGGAGCTCGCGCTCAGGGAGAGCGAGGAGCGCTACCGTCTGCTCCTGCAGAACGCCAACGACGCCGTGTACGTGCACGAGATGACCGAGGGCGCGGTCGGCCACTTCATCGAGGTCAACGACCGTGCCTGCGAGATGCTCGGGTACACGCGCGAGGAGTTCCTGGCCATGGACGTCGGGCGCATCGACACGCCCGTGCAGCACGAGCGCACCCCGGCGATCGTCGAGGAGTTGTTCAGCACGGGCCGGGCGCTGTTCGAGACCGAGCACGTGGCCAGGGACGGACGCCGCATCCCTGTGGAGATCAGCGCCCGGTCATTCGAGATGCAGGGCAGGACGGTGATCTTCTCCGTGGCCCGGGACATCAGCGAGCGGGTGGCGGCCGAGGCCGCCCTCAGAGAGACCCGGCGTCTTCTCGACGAGACGCAGGAGATCAGCAAGCTCGGCGGCTGGGAGTACGACGTGGCCGCCGGCCGCTTCACCTGGACGGAGGAGCTCTACCGGCTCCACGGGGTAGCCCCCGACTTCGACGTCAACGACCTGCGGCGCAACGTCGGCTTCTACGCCCCGGAGGACCAGGCGGTCATCGACGCCGCCTTCGCCGCAGTCCTCGAGACGGGCGTCCCCTACGATCTCGAGCTCCGGTTCCGGCCCGCCGGCGCGGACCATGCGATCTGGGTGCGCACCACGGCGCGCGCGGAGATGCGGGACGGGAGGGTCGTCCGGGTCATCGGCAATCTCGCGGACATCGACGAGCGCAAGCTGGCGGAGACGGCCCTGGCCGCCGCACGCGAGCGCGCGCAGACGTATCTCAATCTGGCCGGGGTGATGATCGTCGCAGTCCGCTCGGACGGCATGGTGACCGTCGCCAATCGCAAGGCCTGCCAGGTCCTCGGGCGAGAGGAACTTGAAGTCGTGGGGCGGGACTGGTTCCGCCTGGCCGTCCCGGACGACCTGAGCGCCGCGGTGCGCGAAGTCTTCGACAGCCTGATGCGCGGCGAGACCGAGCCGTGGGACTTCTTCGAGAACGAAGTGGTCACCGCGAGCGGCGAGCGGCGCCTCATCGCCTGGCACAACGTCCTGCTGCGCGACGCCGACGGCTCCGTCACCGGTACCCTGAGCTCGGGCGAGGACATCACGGAACGCCGGCACGCCGAGAAGACACTGCGGGAGACGGAGGAGCGCTACCGCAGCCTGTTCGAGCAGTCGCCGGTCTCCGTGTGGGAAGAGGACTTCTCCGACGTGCGCGCCTGGTTCGACGCGCACGACGACGTGCAGGACTGGGCGCAGCACTTCGCCGTGCACCCGGACGACGTCCGCACCTGCGCGGGACTGGTGCGCATTCTGAACTCCAACAGGGCAGGCCTCGAGTTCTTCGGCGCCACTTCCGTCGGCGACCTGGAGTCGAACCTCGGTAGGTACTTCTCGGAGGAGTCGGCTGCGGCGTTCCGCGAGCAGCTCGCGGCATTGGCCGCCGGTGAGACGCAGTTCTCAGCGGAGATCCCCCTGGTGGATCCGCGGAGCCGGGCGACCTTCATGGTCAGTTTGAACGCTACTGTCGTCCACGGCCACGAGCGGGATCTGGGCCGGGTGTTGGTCTCGTTCGCCGACATCACGGAGCGCAAGCGCGCCGAGGCCGAGATCAACCGGCTGAACGAGGAGCTGCGGCGGCGCGTCGTCAACCGCACCGAACAGCTCGACGCCGCGACGAAGGAGCTCGAGGCGCTCGCCTACTCGATCGCCCACGACGTGCGGGCGCCGCTGCGGGCGATCGACGGCTTCAGCGCCGCGGTCATGGAGGACGAGCTCGAGCGGCTCAGTCCGGACGGCGTCGTCGCCTTGCGGCGCGTGCGCGTCGCCGCGCAGACGCTGGCGCGGCTGCTCGACGACCTCATGGGCCTCTCGCACGTCTCGCGGCGAGAGCTCTCGCGGCAGCGGGTCGACGTGACCGCGCTGGCCGAAGAGGTCGGCGAAGAGACGGCTGCCGACAACCCGTCCCGCCGGGTGACGCTCAGCGTGGCGCCGGGACTCTTCGCCGAGGCGGACCCCGGCCTGACCCGGCTGATCCTGCGCGAGCTCCTCGGCAACGCGTGGAAGTTCACGGGGTCGAGCGCCCACGCGCACGTGGAGGTGGGCGCGCTGGACCTGGAGGACGAGCGCGCCTTCTTCGTGAGGGACGACGGCATCGGGTTCGACATGCGCTACGCGGAGCACCTGTTCGGCATCTTCCAGCGCATGCATCCGCCGGGACAGTTCGAGGGCGACGGCGTGGGCCTCGCCATGGTCCAGCGACTCGTGCGCCGGCACGGCGGTCGCACGTGGGCCGATTCCGAGCCGGACCGCGGGACGACCGTGTACTTCACACTGCCGACCGAGGCAGCCGTGTCAGGGGGCTGACCAGCCTCCGGCTGGCGCCCGAGCGCCAGGCGCTCGGGCGCGCAGTCCGCCTCAGTGATGACGTTCACCGCGGGGCGACAGACCGACGACATCGCCCTGCTCGCGCCGACGCCTGACCCGGCGCCGGGCCTGCGTCACCACTGGAAGGTCCGGCAGCGTCGTCAACGACGTTGTCATTGGTTTGCCGCGCCGCGGGTAGGCTCCGGGCCAGGGATGTCGGGAGGACGAGACGGGGAGCCGCATGGCCGAGGGACCTGGGTCGAACGCAGAGAGGGCGGCGGCCGAGCTCGAAGAGGCGCGGCGGCTGATCGCCGCGCTTGAGGCCGCGGCCGCCATCGAGGCGGCAGAGCGGAAGCGTGTGGAGGGGGAGCTGCGCGCGTCCGAGGTGCGGTTCCGCGCGCTGGTGGAGCAGGCGCCGATCGGCATCTACCTCACGGACGCCGACGGCGACTGTTCGTTCGTGAACGCCCGCTGGAGCGAGATGGCGGGTCTCAGCCAGGACGAGGCGCTCGGACAGGGCTGGCTGCAGGCGGTGCACCCGGACGACCGCGCGGCGATAGGCGAGCGCTGGTACAGGGCGGCGCAGAGTGGCGGGGTCTGGGGCTTCGAGTATCGTTTTCGTGACCGCGACGGCAAAGACACCTGGGTCTTCGGGACGGCCGCACCACTCCGCGACATCCAGGGGAAGACGGTCGGCCACGTCGGCGTGAACACCGACATCGGCGCGCGCAGGGAGTCAGAGGAGGCACTACGCGAGAGCGAGGAGAAGTACCGGAGCGTCGTCGAGCGCGCCAGTGACGGCATCATCATCGCGCGGCCGGGAGGCATCCTGTTCGCCAATGAGGCGTTCGCGGCGATGTCCGGATACTCGCGCGCGGAGCTGGCGGCTCTCCCGCTGCTCGACCTCATCAGGCCGGAGCAGCGTGCCTCGATCGCGGAGCGGGCCCAGCGGCGCCTCGCGGGCGAGGACGTCCCGGCGACCTACGAGATCGACCTCGTGAGCAAGGGCGGCGACCTGTTCGCTGTGGAGGTGCGCGCCGACGTCATCATCCACGGCGGCGCGCCGGCCGACCTCGTGATCATGCGCGACGTCACTGAGCGCCGCCGCGCCGAGCGGGAGCTGCGCGCGAGCGAGAGCATGCGGAGCGCAGCCGAGGAAGCGGCGCACGTTGGCAGCTGGCGCCTCGAGCTCGCGTCCCAGCGCGTGTCCTGGTCGCCGGAGATGTACCGGCTGTTCGATGTCACGCCGGACGGCGGGGACGGCGACTTCGACAAGGTCATGCCCGACCGGGTCCACCCCGACGACCGCGCGGCGGTGGACGCGGCCACGACCCGGGCCCTCGAGACCGGCGAGACCGGTCCGATAGAGTACCGGGTCGTGTGGTCCGACGGCTCGGAACACATCCTCCACGGCGACGGCGGCCTCGAGCGCGACTCTGCCGGCGAACCGGTCGCCCTCGTCGGCTATTACCAGGACGTCACCTCGCAGCGGCGCGCAGAGACGGAGATCCGGCGGCTCAACGCCGAGCTAGAGGAGCGCGTCGTCAGCCGCACCGAGCAGCTCGACGCCACGACGCGAGAGCTGGAGGCGCTGGCCTACTCGATCGCCCACGACGTGCGCGCGCCGCTCCGGACCATCGACGGGTTCAGCGCGATGGTGCTGGAGGACGAGCGCGAGCGGCTCAGCCCGGAAGGCGCCGCCGCGCTCCTCCGCGTACGCGTCGCCGCCCAGACATTGTCCCGTCGTCTCGACGAGCTGATGGGGCTCTCCAACGTCTCGCGCCGCGACCTGCTGCGCCAGACCGTGGATGTCAGCGCGCTGGCGGTGAGAGTCGGCGAGGAGGTCGCAGCAGAGTCGCCCTCACGCTCCGTGGAGCTGACGGTCACGCCGGGGCTCTCCGCCGACGCCGACCCGGCGCTGCTCCGTCTGGTCTTGCGCGAGCTGCTCGGCAACGCCTGGAAGTTCACCCGCCGTCGCGAGGAGGCCCACGTCGAGGTCGGCGCGCGGGACCTGGAGGACGCGCGCGCCTTCTACGTACGCGACGATGGCGCCGGCTTCGACATGCGCTACGCCGAGCACCTGTTCGGCGCCTTCCAGCGCATGCATACGCCCGGGGAGTTCGAGGGCGTCGGCATCGGGCTCGCGACCGTGCAGCGCCTGGTGCGCCGCCACGGCGGCCGCTGCTGGGCCGAGGCGGAGGTCGAGAAGGGCGCGACGATCTACTTCACGCTGCCGGCGCCGACGCCCGAGGGCTGACCCGCGCAGCCGACAGCACGCACGGCGGACCATGCGTGCGCCGGCATGACTCGAGTCCGCACGGCGAAGCCCCGGCGCACCGCGGCGGCCTCCGCCGCGGCCCTGCTACCGCGGCCGGTATGTGCGACGGCCGTAGCGGTCCAGCACCTGGACGAGCAACTCGCCGTCGAGCGCGTGCGCGGTGACCCCGTCGCGCCCGCGCATGGTCTCCGCCTGCAGCAGCGCGTTGAGGATCGCCTCGGCCGTCGACTCCGCAGCGGCCTGGAAGAAGCCGTCCAGGTACGGGTGGCCGATCCACTCGGCGACGCTGGTGAGCGGCGCGCCCGACCCCTCGTGCTGCGAGGCCATCCCGCGGTTGGCCGTGCTGAACGCGAGAAAGAGGTCACCGGAGTAGCGGTCGCCGTACCCGCCCAGCATGGCGATCCCGAACCCGGCGCGCTGAGCCACCGCCTGCAGTTGGTGCGGCAGCAGCGGAGCGTCGGTCGCGAGGATCACGACGATCGACCCGCTCCCCGCCGCCGACGGACACTCGGGCAGATCTACGCCGGGCACGACGTCCGGGCCGATCTCGAGCCCGACCGGCGCGCCGTTCACGACGAACACGTCGCGCCACGAGTGGTTCGCCTGCACGAGCGCTCCGAGCACGAAGCGCTCGCCCTCCACCTCCACGACGCGAGAGGCCGTTCCAGTGCCGCCCTTGAAGTCGTGGCAGGTCATGCCGGTGCCGCCGCCGACCCCGCCCTCCGGCACCGGCCCGCCGCGGGCCGCGGCGAGCGCCTCGAACAGGTGCTCGGCGCGCACGTGCTGCCCGGCGATGTCATTGAGCCCGCCGTCCCAGGTCTCGGCGACGGCGGGGAAGCTGAAGTAGCAGCCGGTCTGGTCCTGACCGAGCGCCGCGCGGGCGTCGACCTCGCGGCGGCAGAGCGCGTCTCGCACGACGCCGAGGCTGTAGGTGTTGGTCAGCGCGATCGGCGAGGTGAGCAGGCCGCTCTCACGGATCCACTCCAGCCCGGTGAAGTCGCCGCAGCCGTTGAGGGTGTGGCAGCCGGCGAACAGCGGCTCCACGGCGATCTCGCCCTCGTGCGGGACGATCGCCGTGACGCCGGTGCGCACCGGCCCCTCCCCCACCACGAGCGGGCCGGCGTCGCCCTCGACGAGCGTGACGCAGCCCACGGCGACGCCGGCGACGTCGGTGAAGGCGTTCAGCGGCCCCGGCGTGCCGAGGCCGAGCTCGATGCCGAGCTCGCGCGCCCGCATCAGTCCTCCTCCGCGCGGTCCTTGCGCCGTGCCCTGAGCGCCCACCACAGCACCGCAACGGCGACGACCGCGACGGCGACCACGATCGCGACGACCGTGCCGGTGCTTCCGCCGCCGTCCGAGGCTTCGCCCGCGGCGGCGACCTTCGGCCCCACGTTGAGATAGCTCTGGGCCATGCCGTTGTAGAAGACGGGGCCGCCCTCGCCGTAGTACGGGGTCCAGCCCTCCCACTTCTCCGTGTTCACGGCCTGGAGGTAGTCGAAGTACGTGAGCACGTTCTGCGGGTTCTCGGCGTACATGACCTCCTGCATGCGCCAGATCTGCTCGGCGCGCGTCTGCGGGTCGAGCTCCTGGCCCTGCTGCTCGCACAGCTGGTCGTACTCGGCGTTGGACCAGTAGACCTCGTTCCACCAGCCGATCTGGCTCGTCGTGAAGCACTGCAGCGTCGAGCCCGGGTCGTAATAGCCGTCCCAGAACCACAGGATCATGTCGTAGTCCGGCGCCGGCGAGTCGCCCTTCCACGCGTACATCGCGTCGCTGGCCACGCCGTTGTCCACGACCTCGAAGCGGATCTTGAGGCCGAGGTCCTCGAACCACCCGGCGAGGAGCTTGCCCTCGCCCTGGGTCGAGGTGGACTCGGCCAGCGCCCACAGCCGCAGCGTGATGGGCTTGCCCTGCTTGTCCTCGCGGACGCCGTCTCCGTCGGCGTCCCGGTAGCCGGCGGCGTCCAGAAGCTGCTTCGCCTTCTCCGGGTCGAACGCCCGCAACGTCCCTTCAGGAGGCTGCCAGTGGAAGTCGGGGTCGCGCCACGTGTCGGCGTTGATCATCGTGTAGCCGGGCTTGGCGCGGCCTCCGTACACGAGGTCGACGATCCGCTGACGGTCGATCGCGTAGTCGAGCGCCACGCGGAACGCCGGATCGCGGAGCACGGGGTTCCCGCCCGACTCCTCTCCGTCGTAGCAGTTGAAGTCGACGTAGTCCCAGTTGAAGAAGTTGTAGTCGATCGCCTCGATCCCGGACTCGTCCTGCAGACCTGAGAACTGCGCCGAGGGCACGCCCTGCGCCGCGTCGACCGCGCCGGTGCGCAGGTCCTGGCCCATGGTGTCGGGGTTCGTGTAGGCCTGGAAGATGATCGCGTCGACCTTGGGCCGCCCCCAGCCCGGCACGTCGTTGCCCCAGTAGTCCGGGTTGCGCACCAGCTTGGTGTAGTCGCCGCGCTTGTAGTACGTCACCTGGAAGGGCCCGCTGCCGACGATCGGCAGCTTGTTCGCAGAGCTGCGCTCGAGCGTCGAGATCTTGACCTTGCCCCAGATGTGCTCCGGGAGGACGTACACGACCACGTACAGCATGTCGGCCTTGGGGGCGGACATGGTGAAGCGCACCGTGGTGTCGTCGACCGCCTCGGCGTGCTTGATGTCCTTGACCGCCTGCAGGTACGAGGTCAGCTTGTTGTCGAGGATCAGGTTGTAGGTGAAGGCGACGTCGGCGGCGGTGAGCGGCTGCCCGTCCTGCCACTTCGCGCCGGGCCGGATGTGGACCGTCCACGTGAGGCCGTCGGCGGAGATGCCGCCGTTCTCCTTCGTCGGCAGCTCGGTCGCGAGCTGCGGGATGGGCTTGCCGTCGAGGCCGAACCCGAAGAGCCGGTCGTAGGTGAGGTACAGCACCTCGGCGGTCGCCGTCTCGACCCCGGTGAAGGGGCTCAGGTTGTCGGGGTCGGCCGTCCACCCGATGCGCAGCGTCGCACCGGCAGCCGGCGACTCGGAGGCCGCCGTCGCCGGCCTCCCCCCCAGCGCCCACGCCGTCGCGCCGACGACAAGCGCGAGCGCGACGACGAGCAGCACCAGTCTCGTCCCTTTGGATGACGTCCGTCCCCGATCGCGATCCATACGGCTACCCCCGGAACGTAGTTGCCAAATCGTTTTGTGACTCGCCTTCCCCATGGTATACACTCGACCACTGTCTCACAAGGGAATCTGAAGCGTATGGACGACAGACGCAAGCGCGTCAACATCAAGGATGTGGCCCGACGGGCCGGGGTCTCGCCCACGACTGTGTCCCATGCCCTCGGCGGCCAGCGGCCGGTCTCGGAGGCCACGCGCCAGCGCGTGCTGGAGGCCGTGGCCGAGCTCGGCTACCGGCCTCATCCGGGCGCGCGCAGCCTCAAGGCGAGCGGCACCGGCGTCATCGCGCTCTGCGCCGTCAACGCGACGACCGCCTCCTCGTACGCCGACCTCGAGTACTACTTCCGCATCATGCAGGGAGTGACCGAGGTCGCGCACCAGCAGGAGTACGCGCTGGTCGTCATCCCGGATTCGCGCAACGGCGTCTACTGGGACCGGCTGTTGTTCGACGGGGCGATCATCTCCGACCCTGCCTCGGGCGACGCCAACCTGAGGTTCCTGCGCTCGCAGGGGCTGCCCTATGTGACCATCGGCCGCGATCCCGACCGTCCTGACGAGGGGTACTGGATCGACGACGACGCCGAGGCGGGCACGCGGAGAGTCCTCGACCACCTGCTCGACCGCGGCGCCCGCGATGTGGCCGTGGTCACGTGGCTGACCAGCGACTACTGGACCCAGACCTCCCTGCAGGTCTATCGGGCCTGGTGCCGGGAGCATGGGTCGGAGCCGCGCGTCGAGGAGGTCGCAGAGGACAGCGAAGCGGCGCTCGAGGCCGCCGCGAGCCGGCTGCTCGAGGGGGCGAAGCGCCCGGACGCCGTCTTCGGCGTGTACGAGCTCCCGGCGATCGCCGTGCTGCGCCGCGCGGCGCAACTAGGCATCGCCGTGCCCGGCGAGCTCATGGTCGCCGGGCCCAGCGACTTCGGCCTCGCCGAGAAGAGCACGCCGCCGATGACCACCCTCGAGTACGACGCCGTGCGGCACGGCCGTGAAGCGGCCGAACTGCTCATCCGGGTGGTGCGCGGCGAGCCCGTCGACGAGCCGCGCAAGATCCTGCAGATCGCGCTCGTCGAGCGGGAGTCGACGCGCCGCTAGCTCTCTAGTCGAGCCCAGCGAAGGGCCCTGCGGCGAACGCGGGACGGCCGCGGAAAAGCGTCAGCTCCACCGCGGCCTCGTGGATCCGCTCCGCCGGCAGCTCCAGCAGGTTCTCCCGCAGCACCACGAGGTCGGCCGACTTGCCCACCTCGAGAGATCCCGTCTCGTCCTCAAGGAAGTTGGCGCGGGCGCCGGCGATGGTGAACACCTCGATCATGGCCTCGACGTCGACGGCCTCCTGCGGCCACAGCTCGGCGTTGGTCTCGGGGAGCAGCGGGTCGCGGCGCAGGACGCCACGCTGGATGGCGAGCAGGGGGTCCGGCGGCGGCGAGACGGGATAGTCGCTCCCGCCGGCGACCGCCACCCCGGCGCGCAGAAGGCTCCTCATCGGGTACTGCCGGTCGGCGCGCGCGCCGACGAGCCGGTGCAGCTCCGCGTAGTAGCCCGCGTCCCTGGTGAACCAGTAGGGCTGCACGGCGGCGACGATGCCGAGCGCGGCCATGCGCGCGTAGTCCCCGGGGTCGACGAGCTGCAGGTGAGTGATGATGTCGCGGGCCGCCGACCGGCCGCCGGCCGGCGCCGCGCCAGCGCCACTCTGCCTGGCGGCGGCGATCGCATCCACCGCCAGAGAAACGGCGGCGTCGCCGATCGCGTGGTAGTGCAGCTGGAAGCCCGCCGCGGCCGCGGCGACGGACGCCTCGACCAGGCGCGCGGGCTCCCAGATGGGCTCACCGCAGAAGTCCGGGCGGTCCGCATACGGCTCGGCCAGGTATGCGGTGTGCGTCTCGATCACGCCGTCGACGAAGAGCTTGACGCCGGCGGCGCGGACCAGCGGACCCGTGAAGCGGGCCCGCATCTCCGCCGCAGCCTCCAGTTGCTCGGCCTGCGGCAGGTCGGGGTCGAGCATCGCGTCGAGGCAGAACCGGGCCGTCAGCTCGTCCGCGCCCTCGAGCCTGAGGTACGCGTCGAGCATCGTCTCCCACGGGTGGAGGCCGGCCTCATGCACGAGCGTCGTGCCGTAGCGCGACGCGAGCTCACGCTGGAAGTGCCCAAGCGCCTCCGCGCGCTGCGCCGCGGTGTACTGCGGCAGCGCGCGCTCGACCCAGGGGAACGCTTCGTGGAGCAACCCCTTCGGCGACCCGTCGGGCAGACGCTCGACGACGGCGCCGGCCCAGCCGGGATCCTCCCGGCCGACGCCGGCGCGGCGCAGCAGCTCGCTGTTGACCCACTGGGCGTGGACGTTGTCGTCGTGCAGGCACACGGGCCGGTCGGGCACGACGCGGTCGATGGCCGCAGCGGTCATCTGCTCCATGGGGACCGTGGTTGGATACCAGCCGCCGCCGCGAATGGCCGGCAGCTCGGGATGCTCCGCGGCGAACCGCGCCAGCCGGTCCAGGCACTCCGGCACGGAACGGCAGTCGGCCAGCTTGACCTCGAAGAGCTCAAAGGTGGCGAAGGACGGGTGCAGGTGGGCATCGCAGAAGCCGGGCAGGACGAGCCGGCCGCCGAGGTCCACGGTCCGCGTGCGCGGACCGATCCACTCGGCGGCCTCCGCCGCGCTCCCCAGCGCCACGATCCGGCCGTCCTTGACGGCCAGAGCCTCGTGGCGCGAGCGTCGCGCGTCCACCGTGTACACGACGCCGCCCGTCAGAACCAGATCCGCCTGCATCCCCGCGCTCCTCTTCTCGGCTGTTTGCATCAGTATGCCACATCTGATACAAACCGATTTGCGGACAGTTCCCTGTATGTCCATCCCTGCGCGCCGAAACATAAGATGACGTGCTTGCCTCGCACCCGAAGCACGCCCCGTCATCCGGAGGCGATCAGCGTGGCAGAAGACATCTCCCGCACCATCGTCGAACTGACGGAGGCCCTCGAAGCCGAGCGGCGTCGCTGGACCGAGGCGGAGCCGCACGTCAAACGCGGCCGCTTCTTCGACGCGATCTTCCGCGACATGCTCGACGGGGTGACGATCATCGATCCCCAGGGCGTGCTGCTGGACGTCAATCCGGCCTTCTGCGCCATGACCGGGTTCGACCCCGAGGAGATGGTCGGCGCGACGCCTCCCTTCCCCCACTGGCTACCCGAGGACCTCGAAGCCTCCCAGGGCTTCCTCGAGCGAGCCCTGAGGGGTGAACCGCGCTCCGGCGTGGTGACGCTGCGCCGCAAGGATGACGCGAGGTTCCGCGCACTGGCGACGCCGTCGGTGGTCCGCAGGGATGACGGCTCGATCATCGCGATCTTCGCGACCCTGAAGGACCTGACCGAGCACGAGCTGGACCAGCAGGCGCTGCGCGAGAGCGAAGAGCTCCACCGCTCCATCGTCGAGACGGCGCACGAGGCCATCTTCGTACAACAGTGCGGCGGCCGCGTCGTCGCCTGGAACGACGCAGCGACCCGCATCTTCGGCGTCGACGCAGCCACCGCGCTCTCGCAGCCTCACGGCGTCGCCCTCATGTCTGGCTGGCACGCCATCAGGGAGGACGGCAGCCCCCTTCCGCCGGAGGAACTGCCTTCCCGGATAGCGCTCCGCACCGGCGAAGCGCGGGCGGATTCGATCATGGGTTTCGTGCGCGGCGACGAGACTCGCTGGATCGAGGGCAGCGTCACGCCGCTGTTCTCCGAGGGCGAGAAGCTCCCCTACGCCGTCGTGAGCATCTGCACCGACGTCACCGAGCGACGGCGCGCCGAAGACGCGCTGCGCGCCAGCAAGGCGATGCGCGACGCGGCGGAACTCCTGACCGGCTCGGGGACCCTGACGCTGCACGTCGACACCGGGAGGGCGCTCTGGTCGCGCGGCATGAGGTGCCTCTTCGATCTGGACGAAGCACCGACCGACACCCTCGAGTTCGGCGCGCGGGCGGAGCTGATCGTAAGCCGCATCCACCCAGACGACCGGGGTGACGCCTGGAACGCATTACGAGGCTACCTCTCCGGCGACCCGGCGCCCATCGACTTCCGCGTCGTGCACCGCGACGGCGGGGTGCTCACCTTGCACGCGGAGCCCGTGGCGGGCGACCACGATCCCGAGAGCGGCATCATCGTCCACCTCAAGGACGTCACCGGACGACGCCGGGCCGAGGCCGAGATCCACAGGCTGACGCGCATGCGCGACACCGCCGAACAGGCGAGCCGGATCGGCAGCATCCGCTACGACTTCGCCACCCGGCGGGCGCTATGCTCGCACGGTCTGTTCGCGCTGTTCGACGTCGGCCCCGACGGGTTCGACGGCGACGTCGAGCCGATCATCTCCTCGCGCGTCCATCCGGACGACAAGACCTCGCTGCGCGAGATGATCATCGCCGCCGGCGAGACCGGAGAGGTGGCGTCCCATGAGTGCAGGGTGCTCTGGCGCGACGGGAGCGAACACACGCTGCACGGCGTCGGCGTGGTCGAGAAGGACGAACACGGCCGACCCGTCGCCCTGACCGGTTCGTACCACGAGGTCACCGAGCGTCGGCGCGCGGAACGCGAGATGCCGGATCTCCTGCGCATGCGCGACACCGCGGAACGGGCGGGTCGCGTCGGCAGCATCCGCACGGACTTCCGCACCGGACGCGTCACCTGGACCCCGGGCATGGCGGCGCTCCTTGGTCTCGGACGCGGTGAGCTGAGTGGCGCTCTGGACACGATCATCGACGCCGCCGTACACCCCGACGATCGGGCCGGACTGAAGGAGACACTCGCCGCGGCCGCGGCCACCGGTCAGGCGCCGCCGGTCGAATTCCGGGTCGTGGCGCACGACGGCAGTGTGCGCCTTCTCCACGGTGAAGGACTGGTCGAGCGGGACGAACGTGGCGACACCATCGCCGTGACCGGCTCGTGCCACGACATCACTGAACTGCGTGCGGCGGAGACGGCGCTGCGCGAGAGCGAGGAGCTGTTCCGCCACGTGTTCGAAGGCAACGCCGTCGGCGGCATCCTGACCGATCTCGAGGGGACGGTGCTCTCCGTCAACGATGCGACCTGCCAGGTCTTCGGTTGCTCACCGGAGTACTTCATCGGGCGCAATTTCCGCGAGTTCGGTCCGAGTGAGGACAACGAGAAGGCCCGGCGCCTCGCCGAGCGCCTACTCGACGGAACGGAGAACTCAGTACGCATCCGCCAGCGCGTGTATCCCGCCGACGGCTCGGTCCGCTGGGCGGACGTCTCGGCGGCGCTCCGTCGCGACGCGGCCGGGCGCCCGATGCAGTTCATCTCGTCGCTGGTCGACGCGACCGACGAGGTCGCGGCGGAGGAGGAGATCCGGCGGCTCAACGCGGAGCTGGCCGGCCGCGTGCTCACCACGACGGAACAGCGCGATGCGCTGAACCGCGAGCTCGAGGCCTTCGCGTACTCGATCGCGCACGACGTGCGCGCGCCGCTGCGCGCCATCGACGGCTTCAGCGCCGTGCTCATGGAGGAGGAGCTCGACGGCCTCAGCCCTGAGGGCGTCGAGAAGCTGCGCCGCGTGCGCATGGCGGCGCAGCGCCTCGCGCGGCTGCTCGACGACCTCATGGGACTCTCGCGCGTCTCGCGGCGCGACCTCCTCCGCCAGCCGGTCGACATCAGCGACCTCGCAACGCAGGTCGCGGAGGAGCTCTTCGCCAACCAGCCCAGCCGTGACGTCGACCTGGTGATCCAGCCCGGGCTCGTCGCCCACGCCGACCCCGTGCTCGCGCGGTTGGCCCTGCGCGAGCTCCTCGGCAACGCGTGGAAGTTCACGTGGCCGCACGAGTCGGCGCGGATCGAGGTGGGCGCGACGGACGCCGACGGCGAGCAAGTCTTCTTCGTACGCGACGACGGCGTGGGGTTCGACCTGCGCCACGCCGAACACCTCTTCGGCGCGTTCCAGCGCATGCACCCCGAGGGCGAGTTCCCCGGCGACGGCATCGGCCTGGCCACGGTGCAGCGCCTGGTGCGCCGCCACGGCGGCCGGGTCTGGGCGGAGGCCGCCGTGGAGCAGGGCGCGACCTTCTTCTTCACGCTGCCGGACGCCTGACCGGCCGCCGGCGACTCAGCGCCGACCGGCAGGAGCCGGCGGGCCGGGCCGGCCCAATCGCGCAAGTTCGAACGTCCCGGCCCCTTGACAGAACCTCTCGCGCGCGTCCCTCCCGTGTGGACGCGCACACAATCGCACAGCTATACTTGGTGCACCCAAGTGGGCCGTTGAGTCTGTGGTCACCCCACTCGTTCCTGGGACTGCCGCGTATCGCAAAGGAGTGCGTATGTCGGGTTCACCACCCAAGTCCACCGGTGCTGCGCTGGTCGTCGGCGGCGGCGTCGCGGGCATCCAATGCTCGCTCGACCTTGCCGAAGGGGGGTACAAGGTCTACCTCGTCGAGAAGGCCCCGGCTCTGGGTGGCCATATGGCCCAGCTCGACAAGACCTTCCCCACCAACGACTGCTCGATGTGCACCCTGGCGCCCAAGCTGGTCGAGGCCGGCAGGCACCTGAACATCGAGATCGTCACCAACTCCGAGCTCATCGGCCTCGAGGGCGAGCCCGGCAAGTTCGACGCCAAGATCTTCCACCACGCCCGGTTCGTCGATCCAGATCTCTGCACGAGCTGCGGCGAGTGCGCCCCGGTCTGCCCCGTGAAGGTCCCAGACGCCTACAACGAGGAGCTCGGCGAGCGCAAGGCCATCTACAAGCTGTATCCGCAGGCCATCCCCAATACGTATGCGGTGACCAAGAAGGGCCACAGCCCCTGCAAGCGCGCCTGCGCCGTGCACACCAGCGCGCAGGGCTACCTGGCCCTCATCGCCGACGGCCGCTACGCCGAGGCCTACACCGTCGCCAACGAGCCCAACCCCTTCACCGCCGTCTGCGGCCGCGTCTGCACGCACAAGTGCGAGACCGACTGCACGCGCGGCGAGGTCGACCAGCCGCTGGCCATCGCCGGCCTCAAGCGGTTCATCAGCGACTACGCCTTCGACAACGTGCCGCTGCCCGAGAAGGCGGAGGTCACGTACAAGGAGAAGGTCGCCGTGGTCGGCGCGGGCCCCAGCGGTCTCACCGCCGCCCGCGACCTCGCGCTCCTCGGCTACGCCGTCACCGTGCTCGAGAGCAAGCCCGAACCCGGCGGTATGCTGCGCTTCGGCATCCCCGAGTACCGCCTGCCCAAGGCCGCCCTGCAGCAGGACATCGACCGCATCACCGCGCTCGGCGTCGACCTGCAGTGCGACAAGGCCGCCGGCAAGGACTTCACCATCGACGGCCTCATGAAGAAGGCCGGCGGCGGCTACAAGGCCGTGTACCTCGCCGTCGGCCTCCAGGGCGGCCGCACCCTGCCCGTCCCCGGCGCCGACGCCAAGGGCGTCCTCGACGCCGTCAGCGTCCTCAGGTCCGCCTCGCTCGGCGAGAAGGTCGACATGGGCAAGAACGTCGTCGTCATCGGCGGCGGCGACGTGGCGTTCGACGCCGGGCGCACCGCCC
>CAIYOD010000091.1 GCA_903927755.1 uncultured Thermoleophilia bacterium
CGCGTGCTCGGTCTTGAGGCCGAGCACGGAGTTGGAGCAGAGGCCGTAGCCGAGGACGATCGTCGCTCCGGGTGCGTCGGCGTCGGCGACGGCGACCCGGAGCGCCTCTTTGAGTCGCTCCGGACTGATGTGCAGCTGCGCCTCGAGCTCACGGCAGTCGACCCCGTCGGTGGCGCCGTCGGCGAGCTCGCCGAGGACGGCCGGGCAGGCGATGAACGTCAGCCCTCCCGGCCGTCCCGCGGCGTCGCTCATCAGCTCGCCGCGTCCGCGGCGGCGTCCGACATCGCCTTGACGTTGGCCAGCGGCGCGTCGACGGGGATGTCGCAGCCCGACTGCAGGATGAAGCCGGTCGGGCCGATGTCGGCGACGAGCTTGCTGCAGTGCTCGTAGACCTGCTCCGGAGTGCCGCTGCTCAGCAGCGCCGGCGGCACGTCGCCCATGATGCACATGTGGTCGCCGAGGATCTCCTTGGCCTTGCGGATGTCGGTCATGCTGTCGAGCGAGAGGATGCACTTCCCGGCCGGCAGCTCGAGCAGCCGCGGCAGGTCGCGCGTCCAGTCCGAGTCGAAGTGCAGGATCGGGATGAGCCCGGCGGCGTCGACCTGCGCGACGAGTTCGGTGACATACGGCCATACGAACCGGTCCCAGAGCGGCTGGGCGAGCATCCTGCTGGCCGAGCGCCAGCCGCCCACCCACACGCCCGGCGAGCCGAGCGCGGCTGCACCGGCGATGGCGGCGTCGTTCATGCCCGGCAGCATGGCCTGCATGACCTGCTCGACCTTGTCGGGCGTGCGGTACAGGTCGAGGATGAACTGCGTGAAGGTGCGGCCGCCGCACAGCGACTCGAACGGCTGGATGATGACGGCGAAGCACAGGTAGGGCATGTCGGCCGCCGTGACCTGCTCGATGACCGAGGGGCCCTTCTCGAGGAAGGCGATGAACTCCTCGAGCAGGCCGGGGCGGATGCGCTCGTTCAGGAACTGCGCCTGGAACGCCGGCCAGCCCACCTCGAGGATGGTGTCGTAGTCCTCCGGCGTCATGAGCCCAGACTCCTCGACCTGCCAGGGCTCGTCGGGGCCGAGCTCGAAGCCGGGGCGCTTGACTCCCGTCATCCACATGAAGCTCAGCGTCGCCGCGGCGAACGTCGGGTTGTTGACGCAGTCGGCGTTGCCGACGAGCTTGAAGGAGTCGATCTCGGCCTGCGTCGCCTTGTTCGGGTCGCTGAGGAACTCCTCCAGCGACATGCCGGCCACGCGGGCGCTCCACGCCACGCCTTCGAGGCAGACGGGGACCTTGTCCACCGGCTCGAGGGCGACGGCCTTGCGCAGCCGCTCCCAGCGGGGGTCGTTGCTCGGGGCGATCATGCGACGCCTCCTTCGACTGCCTTGGCGGCGAGGATGACCGCCTCCTGTGCGCTGATGCCCGCGCCGTCGGCGCCCAGTTGAAGGGCGAGGTCGGCGTTCACGGGGCCGCCGCCGATGATGATGGACACCTGGTCGCGAAGTCCAGCGGCGGCGAAGGTCGCGATGGTCTCCCTCATCGCCGGGAAGGCGGTCGTGAGCAGGCAGGAGAGGCCGATCACCCGGGCGTCGTTCTCGCGCGCGGCGTCGAGGAATCGCTGCGCGGGCACGTCGACGCCCAGGTCGACGACTTTGAAGCCGTTGGCGGACAGCACGCTGGCGACGATGTTCTTGCCGATGTCGTGGATGTCGGTGTGCACGGTGCCGAGGATCACGGTGCCTCGGGTGCCGGTGCCCGCGGCCGACTGGTCGAGTCCGAGCTCGGCGAGCGCGCGCTTGAAGATCTCGGCGGACATGATGAGCTCGGAGAGGAAGTACTCGCCGGCCTCGTACTTGTCGCCGATCGTCTTCATGCCCGCCTGCAGGCCGGCGATGATGCCGGCCGGGCTCGTGCCCGCCTCCGTCGCGGCGCGGACGGCGGCGAGGACGTCGTCCTCGCGCATCTCGATCAGGGCAGTGGTCAGGGTCTCGGTCAACGGATCCTCCTTGCCGGGGACGGCGCCGCAAGCGCCGGGGACGGTACGCGGAGCGATGTGAGGGCGCGGGCGGCAGTCGTCGGGGGCATGCCGCCCGCGCCCGTCACGGTCTCGGAGTCGTGCCTTGCGTCATGCACCGGAGGCGTGAGGGGCATGGTGCACGCGGTGGGGGGCAGGGGACGCTCCGTGGAGGGACGAGCCTGTGCGCGTCATTTGTCTAGACATTATGTGAAAGATAGAATGGCGGCGCCTCGTGTGTCAAGGTCAGACTGGGCGCAGGCGCGAAGTGCGTAGTACCCTTGCCTCATCCCCTCGAGCGAAGGAGAAGAGCCCATGGAGTTCGAGAACGTCATCCGCGGGCGGCGGAGCATCCGTGCGTACACCGATGAGGCGGTCCCCCAGGAACTCGTGCGCGAGATCCTGGACGAGGCGCGCTGGGCGCCGTCGTCGCGCAACACGCAGGCCTGGAGCGTCTGGGTGGTCACCGGAGAGACGCTTGCGCGCTTCAAGACCGCCTTCAAGGCGGCGCTCGACCGTGAGGAGGACGACGCCTCCGATCTGGCGGGGACGCAGACCGGCGACTGGCCGCAGGCGTGCTCGGCGCGTGCGGTCGCGCTGATGAAGACCCGCGCGGAGACGATGGAAGCGGCCGGCGAAGCATCGGGTCCGGCCGCCTCCATGGCGCGCATGGCCGACTGCTTCGGCGCCCCCGTGCTCCTCGTGTTCGGATTCGAGAGCTGCCTGTCCCCGGCCTACGCCAGCTACGACACCGCCTCGCTCGTCCAGAACGTCTGCCTCGCCGCCCACGACAAGGGGCTCGGCACCTGCCAGTCCACCACGCTGGTCCGCTATCCGGGCCTTCTGCGCGACCTGCTGCCCGGCTCCGAAGAGAAGCGCATGGTGGTCGCCGCGACGCTCGGCTGGCCCGAGCTCGATGCGGCCGCCAACACCTTCGATCGTTCTCGCGCGCCTTTGGGCGAGCTGGTGACCTGGGTGTCGTGACCCTGATCAAGCGCATCACGACGGACGACCTGCATCGGCGTCGCTGGCAACTGCTGGCGCTGACCTCGGTCGGCGCCTTCATGTGGCCGCTGGACGGGTCGATCGTCAGCGTCGCGCTCCCGGTCATGGGACCGGAGCTCCACCTGAGCTTCACCGCCGCGGTGTGGGTCTCGGCGGCGTTCCTGCTCACCACGGCGGTCCTGCTCATCCCGGCCGGCCGCCTCGCCGACCAGCGCGGCCGCGTGCGCTTCTATCTGCTCGGCATCGCCGTCTTCACCGTCGCCTCGGCGCTCTGCGCCGTCAGCATGAACGGCTCCTGGCTCATCGTCTCCCGCATCATCCAGGGCGGCGGGGCCGCGCTCATGGGGGCGACCTCGGCGGCGATCGTCACGGCGGTCTTCCCGCCGAACGAACGCGGCCGAGCCCTCGGCATCAACGTCATGGCCGTCTACATCGGCTTGACCATCGGTCCTCCGCTCGGGGGCTTCATCGTCGACAGCGTCGGCTGGCGCTGGATCTTCCTCATCAACATCCCCATCGGCATCGTCGTGCTGGTCTGGGGCTGGTTCATGCTCCCGCGCAGCGAGCGCCTGGAGAACGCCCCTCGCATCGACATAGGCGGCGCGGTCCTGCTCGGCGCCTTCCTCGTCTGCCTGCTCGTGCCGTTGACGTTCTCGCCCGAGTGGGGCTGGGCGTCGCCGGCCACTCTCGGCCTCCTGGCCGTCTCGGCGGCGGCGCTTGGGGCGTTCGTGATCGTGGAGCGGCGGGTCGAGTCACCGATCCTCGACCTCGACCTCGTGCTCAAGAACCGTCTGTTCGCCGCCGCGAGCACGGCCGCCCTGCTCAACTACATGGCGCTGTACGGCGTCAGCCTGCTCACCGCCATCTACCTCGAGCTCGTCCAGGACAGCTCCGCGACGCTCACCGGGTGGCTGCTGCTGAGCATGCCGCTGCTGATGGCCGTGCTCAGCCCGTTCAGCGGCCGCCTGAGCGACCGCATCGGCTCGCGCGTCCTCGCCAGCGGCGGCATGGTCGCCATCGCCGCTGGGATGCTGCTCCTGGCGCTGACGCCGGAATCCGCTCCTCTGTGGCGTATCGCCGCGTGCCTCGCCGTGGTGGGGCTCGGCATGGCGGCGTTCAGCGCGCCCAACACGTCGGCCATCATGGGCAGCGTGCGGCGGGACCAGCTCAGTCAGGCCAGCGCGTTCCTGGGCACGATGCGGACCTCCGGGCAGGCGCTCAGCGTGGCGCTCCTCGGCGGCATCGCCGCCAGCCAGCTGGGCGCCGTCGGCGGCCGCATCCTGCTCTCCCACGGAGGCGGCGGAGGCGCGCTCGCGGCGCGCGCCGTGGACGCCTACGCGCAGGGCTATCGCTACGCGATGGTCACCGGCGCCGTGCTCGCGCTGATCGGGGCGCTCGTCTCGCTCACGCGGGGCGCGCACGCGTCCGCCGCCGGAGGCGCGCCGTCGCACTGACATTTGGGGCGTTCGTTGCGCCGCCGCGGCGGTCGGCGGCCGAGGGACAGGCAGTCGTTTCGGGGCAGCACCGCCGACGGTGCTGAACTCGGTACCGCAGAGTCGCAGGCAGTTCCGGCAGCAGGCACGACCACCCGTTCGGTGTCGGCGCCGTTCCCGGCGTCGCGGCGTCGCGGACGGCTCCGAAGGCCTGCGAGCGACACCGCGAACGGATCTGGGCGCGGAAGGACATGGGGGTCGCGGGCCGGCGGGAGGGACTCTCGTCTCCCGCCGGCCCGCTCGCGCGCTTCGGGAACGCACTCGCGCAGGTCAGGCCGCTCGTTCGTCCGCCGGCAGCGGTTCGAGGCCCGGGCCGCCCGGCGCTCCCGGCTCCGGCCCCGGTCTCGGCGCCGGGGCCGCGGACGGCGCCTCCGGCGCACCCTCGATGCTCAGATGCGGCAGCCACTCCAGCCAGCTCGGCAGGTACCAGTTCCAGCGGCCGAGCAGCTTCATCGCCGCGGGCACCAGGATCGTGCGGATGAGCGTCGCGTCCAGCAGGACCGCCACGGCGAGGCCGAAGCCCATCTGCTGGAACATCACCAGGTCGCCGGCGGCGAAACCCGCGAACACGGCGACCATGATCAGCGCCGCCCCGGTGATGATGCCGGCGGTGGCGCCGACGCCCTCGGTGACGGCCGCGGTGTTGTCTCCGGTCCTGTCCCACGCCTCTTTGATACGGCTCAGCAGGAAGACCTGATAGTCCATGGAGAGCCCGAACAGCACCGCGAACAGGAGCAGCGGCACCCACTGCTCCACCACCGGCACCTGCTGGAAGCCCAGCAGGTCCGCGCCCCATCCTTTGATCGAGACGAGCGTGACGAGACCGTAAGCCGCGCCGACGCTGAGCAGGTTCATCAGGATCGCCTTGAGCGGGATGACGACCGACCGGAACGCCACCAGGAGCAGCAGGAAGCTCAGGCTCAGGACGAGTGCCACGACCCACGGGAAGTAGCTGTTCACGATGTCGATGTAGTCGAGGTTCCCCGCGGTCTGGCCGGTCACGTAGATGGACGCTCCGCTGCCGTCGAACGCCTGAGGGATGAGCGTGCCCCGGAGTTCGCGCACCTTGTCGAGGGCGAGGCTTCCGACGGCGTCGCCGTTCACCGGCACCGTGAGCAGGGCGAGGTCGCCCGACTTGGCCGTCTGGGTCTGCACGGGACCGAAGGCCGGGTCGCCGGCCAGTCCGTCCGTCAGGCGCGTCATGGCCGCCTGGACCGCGGGCGAGGTCGCATCGCCGTCGACGACCACCTGCACCGGGTTGACGCCTCCGGCTGAGAACTGCGTCTCGAGCACGGCGAAGCCCTGCTTGCTCTCGAACCCGTTGGGGAACGAGTTGACGCCGGAGACCCCTGTCTTCATGTCGAGCGCGGGGTAGGCGAGCAGCAGGAGGATGCCGACCCCGACGACGAGGGCGAGCGCCGGACGCTTCATCGCCCGGTAGGCGACACTGGCGATCCACGAGGTGCGTCCGGCGGCCCTGTTGTCGAGGATGCGGCGGCCCAGATACGGCAGCTTGAGGCTGTTGACCCTGTCGCCGAGGAGGCTCAGGACGGCCGGCAGCAGCGTCAGCGCCGCGACGACCGACATGCCGACGACGAGGATAGCGCCGATCGCGAGGCTGGCGAAGATGTTGGTCGGCACGATCAGCAGGCCGAGCAACGCCAGCACGACGGTGAGGCCGCTGAACAGCACCGCGCGGCTGGCTGTCCCGCCGGTGACGGTGATCGCCTCGAGCTTGTCGCGCCCTCGCGCTCGCTCCTCGCGGAAGCGCGAGATGATGAACAGCGAGTAGTCGATGCCCGTCGCCAGGCCCATCATGCTCACCATGTTGATGGCGAACACCGAGACGTCGAACGTCTGTCCCACCAGCGCCGTGAGGCCCACGGCCAGCGTGATCGCAATGAGGCTGAGCAGGATGGGCAGTCCGGCGGCGACCACTGCCCCGAACACGATCAGCAGGATGACCAGCGCGATCGGCACGCCGATGCCCTCTCCCTTGCGGAGGTCGGTCTCGGCGGTGTGGCTGAAGTCGCTGTTGATGCTCGCGGCGCCGGTGACGAGCGTGTCGAAGCCGCCCTTGCCGTCGGCGGCGTGCACGACCTCGTGGACCGCGTCGATGTTCTTGTCCGCCTGGGTGAGGTCGCCGGCCATGACGACCGGGATGATGGCGGTGCGGCCGTCGGCGGAGATGAGCGTCGTGTCGCCGCCGCGGAAGGCGCTCACGGCGCCGTCGACGACGGCCGGCCCGAGGGCGTTGATGTCGCCCTGGATGGCGAGCACTGCCGAGCGGAAGGCCGGGTCGGTGGCCGCGGACTGCGACGACCGGACGATGACGACTTCGTTGGCCTTCTGCGGCACGTTCATGCGCTGCTCCAGCAGGTCGCGGCCGCGCTGGGAGTCGGGGTTGCCGAGGAAGCTGTACTGCGCTGTGAGGGTGCCGGGGAGGACGAGCACGATGACGGCGGCCGCGGCGATCAGGGCGGCCGCCCACAGCGCCAGCGTCAGCCACGGCCGCCTCGCGGATGACCGCGCCAGCGTGGTGGTCGAGAGTCGCATGGTGTCCCTTCCTGGAACGGCCCCATCGGGAGCGGAAGCCGGAGTGAATCAATCCGATATTGGACTGCGTGCCCCCGACGGCCGGGGGGGAAACGCCTCCGCGTCCACGGGCCGTACGCGGGGAGGCCGTACGCGGGACGGGCCGGCGAAGGCGCTGCGCCCTCGCCGGCCCGTCCGTCCGGTGTCGGCTGTGCCGGCGCCGGGGGTGCTGTCAGGCTCTGACGTTCTTGTACGTGTCGCCGCCGAAGCCCAGCACCAGGAACATGATTGGCGCGAACAGCCACACGAGGATGCCGTAGCCGGCGCCGTGGCCGAAGTTCTCGGCGATCCCGAATGCCACGACGATCCAGATGATGATATTGACGATGGGGATGAAGAACAGGATGAGCCACCACCCCGGGCGGCCGGCGATCTTGCAGAGCAGGTAGGTGTTGTAGAACGGGATGATGATGCCCCATCCCGGCTTGTCGGCTTTGACGAACATCTTCCAGCCGCCGACGATGACGAGGATCCACCAGATGAAGGCGATGACGCCGTTGAAGCCCCCGAAGACCTGGCTGGACCAGCTTTCCGCGAAGATGAAGTGCATATGCCCCTCCTCCAATAGTTGACCGCCTTCGGTCGGCGGTCAGAGTGTTCATACCCGCGCCCTACCCATATCGCAACGGCTCATCGGTCCAGGGCGCGGGCGGTCTCCCGGTCCGGGGGGAGCGCGGCAAGCAGAAGGGCCGGGGCTGCAGGTGCAGCCCCGGCCCTTCAGGGTCTTGCCGTTCCCGGCCGCGTCAGGCCAGCGGCGGCGGGGGCGGCGGTGAGCTTGCCGGCGGCGTCTCGGGCGCCTGGGGTGCTTCAGGCGGCGTGACGGGCGGCTCCGGCAGAGTGGTCTCGGCGGCCTCTGGTGCGACGTCCGTGGCGGCCGGCGCTGCTGCTGCCGGGGTGACCGGCGTCACCGGAGCGGCGGGAGCCGAGGTCTGTACCGGAGTGACCGGAGTGACCGGCGCTGCCGGCGGGGCCGGCGGCACTGCGTAGCCACCTGCCGGCGGAGGCGGCGGAGCTGTTCCGTAGCCTCCGGCCGGCGCCGCGGCGGCGCCGACGTACTGGGCGTCCCCGAAGCCGAGGATCGGTGCGAAGACGAACGGCACGAGCCACAGGCCGATCCCGGTCCCTGAGCCCCTGCCGAAGACCTTCGCCATCTCGAGGCAGCCCAACAGGTAGATGACGAACATGAGGATGCTGAGGATGATGCCGACGACGGGGATCCACGAGAGCAGGACCGATGCGACGAGCGCCCAGAACCACCAGCGCGGCTTGCCGATCATCTCGACCCAGACCCACCAGTTGTACACCGGGACGATGGCCGCCCATCCCGGCCTGCCCGCTTTGACGTACATCTTCCACAGGCCGATGACGGTGACGACGTAGACCGCGATGATGATGACGAACCAGATGAGGAGCAGCACGCCTGCAAACAGGCCGCCCCCGTCACTCTCGTAGGTGTAGTTGTAGTCCATGGACCTCCTCCTCAGATGCCCTTGCGCTTGTCAGTGGTCTTTCTTGCGTGTTCCCTGCGTGAGTCGTGCCTCCTGCACGACGTGTATCGGCTTCGAGCTTGTGCCGGCCTCAGCTGAGCTGCGGAGGCGGCGGACTGGTCGGCGCTTGCGGAGCCTCGGGGGGCGTGACGGGCGGCTCGGGGACCGCCGTCTCGGCCGAGTCGGCGACCTCGGTCATGGCGTCGGCATCCGCGTCGGCCGCCGCCGTGGCCTCATCGACGGCATCATCCGCCGAGGTCGCCGCCGTCACGGCCGTCGCGGCGCCCGCCGCGGCCGCGTCAGGCGCTGGAGCCGCCGCCGTCGCGGGCGTGAGCGGCGGAGTGACCGGAACGGCCGGCGTGGCGGGTGTCACCGGGATCACCGGGGCCTGCGGCGGAGCCGGCGGCGCCGGAGGAACGGCGTAGCCGCCGACGGGCGGGGTCGGGGCGCCGCCGCCGGCGAGGGCCGGCTCGACTCCGCCGGAGCCCAGATACATCGTGCTGACGTAGCAGATCACGTAGGGCCCGACGACGACCTCGAAGACGATGAAGAGGAGGCCGCCGATGATCCCGCCGGCGCTCTCCGACGCTCTGCCGAGCGCAGACGAGAGCAGGCCGATGACCAGGGCGACGGCCCAGATGGCGACCATCAGCAGGATGAGCATGCCGAACGTCTTCCACCAGCCGACGTCCTTGACCATCGCGCGGCTGCGAGCCTGTGCTTCGCCGAAGGTGAGGCCCCGATCGGCGATGAGCGGCAGCACGTACAGCCAGATGACCTCGATCCAGATGAGCGCGACGATCATGGCCAGCGTGCCGAGGAGCGGGATGATGTTCAGCAGGCTCAGGGCGATCACGATGCCGGCCATCACCAGCGCGAAGATCGCGTAGGAGCCGAACTTCTTGAACCCGCTGAACAGGTCGCCGAAGACGACGGGCCGGTTCTCTCTGGCGGCGCCGATCACCATCTCGAACATGCCCCCATAGAAGGTCATCGCCAGGACCATGATCACGAAGAGGCCGACGACGTAGCCGATGAAGGCCAGGATGAGCATCCCGACGCCGACCCCGTTGATGGAGTCGCCCCCAGAGCTGAGTCCGAGTCCGACGCCGCCGAGGGCGACGCCGAAGATGATGGCGAACATGATTGCCGCGATCACGCCGATGACGAGGCCGACGACCAGCGCCGCCAGGATCAGCCAGAGCACATCCTTCTTCCAGAGCTCGAAGGCCTTCGAAAAGACGTCTCCAATGGACATGGCGTGTTCCTCCTAGGTGCGCCCTGGGCGCCTTCTCAGGCGTTTCGTCGGTGTTCCCTGCCCGGTCAAGGCATCGTCTATGCCTGTTCGGGCCGGGGCGGTACGACCAAATCGGCAGTCTCGGTGTCATACTTGAGCAGGTGATGAGCTGACGGAAAGGAAGCGATGATGAAGGCGGCCATCCCCACGCGGGTCGCGACGGGTGTGTACCAGCTCGGACTGGGCTTCGTGAACGTGTTCTTCGTGGAGGACGACGAGGGCGGGCTCTGGCTCATCGACGCCGGCACAGAGCCCGGCGCGGAGCGTATCGGCGGGGGGCTGCGGGCGCTGGGCCGCGCGCCGAAGGAGCTTCGCGGCGTCGTCGTCACGCACCTGCACGGCGACCACGTCGGCGGCCTCGCGGCCGTCAAGGCGCACACCGGCGCCGAGGTCTGGGCGCAGGCCGAGGACGCAGCCGCCCTGCGTGAGGGCGTGCGCGGCCGGACGCTCGAGCCGGGCCCGGGCGTGGTGCGCTCGGCGATCGTGCGCGCGCTGGGCGGCAGGGCCGCGACGAGCGCCGGGGACCCGATCGCCGTCGAGCACGAAGTCGCCGACGGTGAGACGCTCCCCTTCGGCGCGGCGGCGCTGCACACGCCCGGACACACCGCCGGCCATCTGGCGCTGCTGCTGCCGCGGGACGGCGGCGTCCTCTTCGTCGGCGACGCCGCCACCAACTTCCTGCGCCTGGGCGTCGGCCCCATCTACGAGGACGTCGACGAGGGGCTGCGCAGCCTGCGCCGGGTCGCCGGCCTGCAGTTCGAGACGGCGCTCTTCTCCCACGGGCGGCCGCTCGCGCCGCAGGCGGCCGAGCGTTTCCGCGCCCGCTTCTCCGGCGGTTGAGCGCGCCGGCCGTCGCGGCCGGTCCGCTCAGTTTGCCCAAGAATCACTCGTTGACGCCGGCCCGGCGCGACGTATCGTGAGGCAACGCGTCCGCGACGGGCGCTCAAGGCGACGGGGAGGCACTCGCATGGGCACTCGCGGCACCTGGCACCGGCAGCGTCCACGTCGTGTCGTGCTGCTCCTCGCACTCCTGTCGGCGGCGCTTCTTGCGGCGGCGCCTGCCGGCTGCGGCGACTCGGGTGGCGCCGGCTCCTCCGCTCCGCCCGAACCCCAGGCGTCACCCATGACTCTCAAGGTGATGGAGTTCAACATCGAGTACGGCGGCACCCAGGTGAGCTTCGCCAAGGTAGTCGAGGCAGTGGAGAAGGCGCAGCCGGACGTCATCGGCCTCGAGGAGGCCGAGACGAACACCGGCCGGCTCGCGAAGGCCGCCGGCTACCCGTACTGGAGCAACGCGACCCAGGTGATCTCCCGCTTCCCGATCCTGGAGCCGCCGGACGCCAAGGGCAACTACGTCTTCGTGCAGGTGCAGCCGGGCTACGGCGTGGCGCTCGCCAACGTGCACCTGCCGTCCGACGACCCGGGCCCGCAGGCGATCCGCCGCGGCGCGTCCGTGGAGAAGGTCCTGGCCGCCGAGAACGAGGTCCGCCTGCCCTACATCCAGACGGAGCTCGAGGTCCTGCCGCCGCTCGCGGAGCAGGGCATCCCGACGTTCCTGATCGGCGACTTCAACGCGCCGTCGTGGCGCGACTACACCGAGGAGGTCGTCGGCACGCGCGACTACATGAAGTACGTGGTGGAGTGGCCGGTGAGCAAGGCGGTCGAGGCGGCGGGCTTCACCGACTCGTGGCGCGCCGTCTACCCCGATCCGCTGAAGAGCCTTGGGCTGACGTGGTGGGCCGCGCGCCCCAGGGTGGACGGGTGGAATCCCGGCCCGAACTCGCCGCAGGACCGGATCGACTTCATCTACTCGGCCGGGCCGGCCAAGGCGACGGCCGCCCAGCTCGCGGGCGAAGAGGGCGGCCCGGAAGTGACCTTCGCGGTGGACCCGTGGCCGACCGACCACCGCGGCGTCATGACGACGTTCGAGGTGACGCCGGGGCCTCTGCCGGTGATGGTCGCCGTCTCGCCGCAGGTGGCCACCGTCGCCGATCCCGTCACGGCCACCTACAAGGCCGCGGAGGGTGGGGCGAAGACACTCGCCGTCGTGCGGGCCGGGGGGACGCCGGCCGATGCGCTTGAGAGTCCGGCCGTGGCCCCGGGCGCCGAGTCGAGCGGCTCGCTCGAGCTGGCGACACAGGCGCTGGGACCGGGCGACTACGAAGTGCTGCTGGTGGGCGCGGGCGACGAGGTGCAGGCCCGCGCTCCGCTCTGGATCCAGAAGCCGGGAGCGAAGCCCATCCTCACGACGGACAGCACGGCGTACGGCTCGGCCGAGCCGATCATCGTCACCTGGAAGAACGCCCCGGCCAACCGCTGGGACTGGATCGGCGTGTACGAGAAGGGCGCCGACGATCCGAACGTCGACTCCTACCTGATCTGGCAGTACACGGGCGGCGCCGGCTCGGGAACGAGCGCCGGCACCGTCTCCGGCACGCTGACCATGGACAAGAGCACCGTCGAGGGCGAGCCGTGGCCGCTCCCGACCGGCGACTATGTGCTGTACTACCTGCTCGCCGACGGCTACGAGTGGGTGGCGAAGACCGAGTTCCGCGTGAAGTAGGCCCGGGCCGCGGGCGTCAGCAGATCACGAGAAGCGGGGGAATCATGAAGGTCCTTATCGTCGGCAGCGGCGGGGTGGGGGAGTCCACGGCGGCGATCGCGAAGCGCCGGGACCCGGGCGGCGAGCTCTTCGAGACGATGGTGCTGGCGGACTACGACCTGGGCAAGGCCCAGGCGGCCTCCGCCCGCATGGGTGACGACAAGCGCTTCCCGGCGGAGCAGGTGGACGCGGCGGACGTCGATGCGGTCGTCGCGCTGTGCGCGAAGCACGACGTCGACATCCTCTGCAGCTTCCTGCCGGTCGAGTTCAACCCGTACACGCTGCAGGCGGCGCTCAAGGCGCGCGTGCACCACCTGGACGCGTCGACGACGCTGTCGGTGCCGCATCCCACCGACCCGCTCAACCAGGCCAACGTCGTCCTCGGGCAGGACGAGATCGCGCTGAGCGGCGAGTTCGAGAAGATCGGCAAGCTCGGGCTCATGGGCATCGGCGTCGAGCCGGGGATGGCCGACTGGTACTGCCGCTACGCCGCCGACCGCTTCTTCGACGAGATCGACGAGATCGGCGTGCGTGACGGCGCCAACCTCGAGATCCCCGGCTTCAAGGGCATCAGCTTCGGTTTCTCCATCTGGATGACGATCGAGGAGTGCACCAACCCCGCGGTCGTGTGGGAGCGGGACCGCGGCTTCTACACCGTGCCGCCGCTCAGCGACCCGGAGCCGTTCTACCTGCCCGAGGGCATCGGCTGGGTGGACGTCGCCCACGTGGAGCACGAAGAAGTCCTGCACGTGGGCTGGTTCCACGAGCTGCTCAAAGGCGTGAAGAAGGCGACCTTCAAGTACGCGCTGGGCGACGAGTTCATCCAGGCCATGGAAGTGTTCAAGTCGGTCAACATGCACTCGCTGCAGCCGGTGAGCGTGCGCGGCAAGGAGGTGCGGCCGCGGGACGTGATCGAGGCGGCCGCGCCCGACCCCAACGAGATCGGCAAGCGATACGTGGGGCAGTCCTGCGCCGGCACGTGGGTGAAGGGCCGCAAGGACGGGCGCGAGCGGGAGGTCTACCTCTATCAGGTGGTGGACAACCAGGAGTGCGTCGCGCTGTTCGGCACCCAGGGCGTGGTGGCGCAGACGGCGTTCCCCGGCGTGATCGCGCTGGAGCTGCTGGCGACCGGCAAGCTCGCCGGCCACAAGGGCAACCCCGAGGCCGGCGTGTTCCCGGCGCAGGCGTTCACCTGCGACGACTTCGTGCGCATGCAGGGCGAGTACGGGTTCCCCGGCGGGGTGCTCGAGATGGACTCGGAGTACAAGCGCGTGCTGGACCACGCCGGGTTCGTGGCGCCGGTCCAGGAGGCCGGCGCGTGAGCGGCGCCGGCGGACCGGGC
>CAIYOD010000092.1 GCA_903927755.1 uncultured Thermoleophilia bacterium
CGAAGAGCCCGCCCTCCGCCCCCTTTCTCGTGCGTTCGGATATACCCGCGTTCGCCGGCGGCGGCGTTGACGCGGATGCACCCGCGTCCGCCGACGGCGTCGTTGAATTCGCCACGACCGGGTAGGAACGTCGGCGAGAAGACGACCAAAGGAGATCGACGTGGCTCACGAGTTCCCCGAGATCACGGCCTACGGCCCGGCCGTCCGCTTCGCACTCGAGGCGGAGCAGGCGTGCGCCGACTTCGCAGCCGCAGCCGGCGTAGTGGCGCCGACCCAGGAGTGGCAGGACAAGCTCGAAGAGATCGTCTGCACGCACGACGACCGCGTGCAGAAGCTGATGGCACAGCAGGGTCAGCTGGGCGAGAAGACGGCCGCGCCGGCAGGATCGCTCAAGGCAGCACCATACCTTGGCGTCCTCGACGCCGAGCCGGAGACCAGCTGGCCGGCGGCCATCGAGCAGCTGATCCAGGCGGAGGAAGACGCCGCGCGCTACCACGAGGAGTTCGCCATGCAGTGCGCGGACACGCTCGAGCTGCAGGCGCGCCTGTTCGGCAAGAGCGCGCAGCAGGACCGTGCGTATGCCGCCGAGCTCCGGGAGCTGCTCGGCTAGACGGGCGTGGAGGCGGTGGGCCGGGGCGGGTGGTCGAGAGGATCACCCGCCCCGGCCTTCGTGTGAACGCGATTGCCGTCGCGCTCACACGGCCCTGCGACGAGAGCGCTTGCGGTCACCCTCGCGCGACTGTCGGCAGGCGCGCTTGCGGTCGCGCCCGCCTGAGGCCGGACGGCGCGGCCATGGAGGCCGCCGTCCGGCTGCCGGGGCGCGCACTGGCTGTCGCCCCGGGTGGTGCAGGGAGGCGGGGCGGGCGCAACGCTGCGCGCCGCCCGCCCCGTCTCCCCTACGTCGCCGCCCCCTCGGGTTGCGAGTCGTCTTCCGGTGGAGCCGCGACCCTCGCGGCTGCGGCTCCCACAGCGGTCGTCCGGCCGGACCCGGGCAGGCTGCGCGCCCGGACGGCCGTCAGAAGAGCTTCCTCTCCGGCGAAGAACTGCACGCCGGCCGCGGCCAGCCCGTCAGTCGCGCCGGCGAAGTCGCCCGCGCGTACGCCCTCGTCCGCCCAGACCGGGATCCCCGCGGCGAGCGCCTCGCGCGCGGCCGCGATGTTGAGCGCGTTCCCGTGGCTGACCGGGACGGCGCTCACGACGACCAGGTCGGCCGAACGGAGCAGGGCCAGGTTCTCCACATGCGCCTCGTCGCCGACGGGCGAGAACGGCGCCTCCACGATCATCTCGAGGCCGAGCTCGCGGCCGGTCTCCTCATCAGTGTCGAGGGCGTTGAGGACGCCGGCGGTGACCTCGTAGCCGGCGTCCGCCAGCTCGCGCATCATGCCGGCGCCGGTGCCGCCGCCGCAGATCAGGTGCACGCGGCCGCGGCGCTCGCCACGCAGCCGCGGCGAGAACGTCAGGTAGGTGCGTCCGGCGTGCCGGTGCAGGTAAGCGCGCACGCCGTACACAGCCTCTACCACCTCGGGCCGCAGCACGTCGTCGGGCGGGCCGAACGCCGCGACCTCCCCGTCGCTGAGCACCAGCAGTTTGTCGAAGTAGTGCAGCGCAAGGTTGAGGTCGTGCAGGATGCAGAGCACCGTGAGCCCATCGGCATTGAGCTCCTTCAGCAGGTCGAAGAGGCGCAGCTGGTGGGAGACGTCGAGGGCCGAGGCGGGCTCGTCGAGCAGCAGCAGGGGCGCCTGCTGCATCAGCGCCTGCGCCAGCACCACGAGCTGCTTCTCGCCGCCGGAGAGCTCCGAGAACCGGCGGCTCGCGAGGTCTGCGACCCCGAGACGCGCCAGGGTCAGCTCGGGGTCGGAAAGCGCCGCCGGATCCTTGCCGAGGCAGTACGCGCCCATCTCGACGACTTCGCGCACGGCGAGGTCGAAGTCGAGGTCGAAGTGCTGCGGCACGAGCGCGACCTCACGCGCCATGTCCTTGCGCCGGTACCGGCGCGTCGGCACACCCTTGACGAGCACTTCGCCGGCTCCCGGCTGATGGATGCCGTCGATGAGGTCGACCAGCGTCGACTTGCCGCTTCCGTTGGGCCCGACGATGCCGACGAAATCGCCGGGTTCCAGCGAGAAGCTGATGCGGCGCAGGACGGGGCGCTCGTCGTAGGCGAAGTCCACGTCCTTGAGCGCGACGAGCGGAGTGGCGGGGCCTGCCTGCGGCGCGCCGCCGGTCGAGGGGGCGGGTCGGTGCGACGGCGCAGCCATCACACGCGCCTCCCGCGCCGCAGCAGGTAGACGAACAGCGGCGCGCCGATGAACGTGGTGACCACGCCGACGGGGATCTCGTTGGGAGAGATCACGGTGCGCGAGAGCAGGTCGGCCAGCACCATCAGAGAGGCGCCGGCGAGCAGCGAGACCGGCAGCAGCCCGCGGTGCCCGGGACCGATCAGCAGACGCACGATGTGGGGCACGACGAGGCCGACGAAGGCGATGATGCCGCTCACCGAGACGGCGAGCGCGGTGAGCACCCCGGCGGTCACCAGCAGCAGCCGCTTGGTGCGCTCGACCTCCACTCCGAGCTCGAGCGCCCGCTTCTCACCCTGCAGCAGGATGTCCATCTCGCGCGTGAAGAACAGCGGCGCGACCATGAACGGGATGGTGACAAGCGCGACGCGCACATCGGGCCAGCCCCTGCCGGAGAAGCTGCCCATGAGCCAGTAGATGATCGCCGTCATGTCCTCGTTGGCCTTGATCATCAGCACGGTGACCAGGGCGCTGGCGAGGTACGAGATGGTCACGCCGGCAAGCAGGAGCACGAAGATGTCGATGCGGCCGCGCCGGCGCGCCGCCATCCAGACGATGACCAGCGTGCCGAGGCCGCCGACGATGGCGAGCACGGTGATCCACGGCAGGTTGGAGAGATGCAGGACGATGCCGATGGTCGCGCCGAGCGCGGCGCCGGACGAGACGCCGGTCACATAGGGGTCCGTCAGCGGGTTGAGAAACAGATCCTGCAGGATCACGCCGGCCACGGCCAGCGCCGCGCCGACGAGCGAAGCGACGAGGACGCGCGGCATGCGGATCTGCCAGAAGATGGCGTTGTCGAGGTCTCCCTGGACCGGCCCCGCGAGCAACAGGTGCCATATCCGTCCCACGGACAGCGGGGCCGGTCCCAAGGCGAGCGCCAGCACAAGGCACACCAGGAGGATGCCGGCGGCCAGGAGGATCCCCGGCCATGCGCCTGTGCGGGCGAGCTTGGTCATTCGGTGGTCGACGCCTCCGGGTGGATGTAGCCGGCCAGCGCCTTGAGGCCCAGCGCAAGACGCGGACCGGGGCGCGCGATGATGCTGTCGTCGATCACGTAGACCTTTCCGTCCTTGACGGCGGTGAGCTCGCCGAAACCGGCGCGCTTGGTGATGTCACCGGGGTCGCTCATGGATCCGGAGTCGGCGATGTAGACCTCCGGGTCGGTCTTGACGAGCACTTCGGTGCTGAAGTTCGGGAACCCGCTGCCGGCGGTGGCGCCGATGTTCTCGCCGCCGGCGATGGTGATCATGTCGTCGATGAACGTGTCCGTGCCGGCGGTCATGAGCGGCTCGCTGTAGATCTCGAGGAACGTCGTGGCCTTGGGCAGGTCGCCGACCGTGGCCTGGACTTCCATCTGGGCGGCCGTCATCTCGTCGGTCACGACCGCCGCGCCGTCCTCGGTGCCGGCGAGCTTGCCGACGTTCTCGATGGTGGCGATGGTGCCGTCATAGGTCTTGGGGTCGACCACGTACACCTGGACGCCGAGGTCCTTGAGCTTGGTGAGGACCTTGTCCTGCAGGCCGGCGGCGGCGAGCACGAGGTCGGGGTCGAAGGAGGCGATCTTCTCGACGTTGGGGTTGGCGAAGTCGCCGATCTTGGGGAGCGCCGTTGCCTCCTCGGGGTAGTCGTCGTAGCTGGTGCCGGCGACCACCTTGTCGCCGGCGCCGACGGCGAAGGCGATCTCGGTGTTGGCGGGAGCGAGGCTCACGATACGCTCGGCGGGCTGGTCGAGAGTGACCTCGACGCCGGCATCGTCGGTGACGGTGATGGGGCCGGCCGCGGCGGCGGACGGCGAGCTCGAGGCGGCGGTGTCGTCGCTCGAGCCGCAGGCGCTCAGAGCGACGACGCCAAGGGCGAGCACGGAGATCAGGAGCGCCGCGGTGAGGCGGCCGATACGGGTCGTGGTCATGGTGCTGGTGACTCCCTTCGTGACTTTGCTAGACATACTGAAGAACGTAGTGGCCGTCGCGCTCCTCGCTCCCGCTCCACACGAGAGGGACGGGGCGGGAGAAGAGCGGAGCCTGGGTGACCATGGTGTGGTACTCGCCTTCTTCGCCGCAGGCGTCGGCGCCGGCGGCCTCGAGACGGGCGATGACGCCGGCGTCCAGCTCGAGCCCGAGGAACTCGGCGCCGAGCTTCGACGTGTCGACGGCGACGATAGTGGCGTGGCCGCCGCTGCCGAGGAACTCATCCAGCAGCACTCGACGCGGCTCCTGCCACAGCGGCAGGTGACAGCCTAGGCCGGAGACCTCGCAGACGCCCTCGACCCAGTCGCGGTGACCCTGCAGGTCGATGTCGCCGAACACGGCCGCCTGCACGCCCTGACCGCGCAACTCGTGGAGCAGCGAGACAAAGGTGGCCTCGTACCCGTCCCAGCTGGTGGCGCGGGTCACGAGCGGCACGCCGAGGGCGGCGGCCTGCTCCTCGAGCAGCGCGAGCGGCAGGCCGTGGCCGCGGCTCACGAGGCCGTCCTCGTGCAGCATGCAGACGATGGCGGCAGGCACTGCGCCGCGGCGCACGGCGCGCTGCAGCGCGAGGTAGGCGTCTTTGCCGCCGCTCCACGAGACGAACACGCGGGCGCCGGCGATGGGGTCCGGCCCGGCGGCAGCCGGGCCGGCACTCGAGCCGGCGGTCGTATCCTGGGTCACATCGGTCTCCTGGGTCGATGGATCGGCGAGCGACGCGCCGGCGGACCTGCCGTTGGCGGACGGAACGCTGGTCCGCGGCGCGTCACTCGCCATGATCGCCCTCCTTCGCAGCGCGACAGGAGGGACAGATGCCGTAGATCTCGAGGTGGTGGCCGTAGATGGCGAACCCGGTGGCCTCGGCGAGTCTTGCCTCGAGCTCGGCGACGTCGCCGTCGCCGTCGAAGCGCACGACCCGCCGGCAGACCCCGCAGATGAGCGGGTGGCTGTGGCCGATGGGCGGCGCTATGAAGCAGATCTCGCCGCGCCCGTCCTGCACGCGCGCCAGCAAGCCAAGGTCGCTGAGGAGCTGGACGGTGCGGTACACGGTGGCCTGGCCGACGCCTTCGCCGCGCAGGGCGTCGGCCGCTTCGGTGATGGTGGCCGCGCGGTCGGCGCCGGCGAAGAAGTCCCAGATCTGCCGGCGCTGCCGCGTGAAGGGGATGCCCTTCTGGCGGAAGACGGCCTCGATCTCGTGCGCCGGCTGCGGGTCGGTCAACTCGTGTGCTCCCCAAACTCCAGTTGAGAACGGTTCTCAACAGTGTTGAGAAAACCTATCAACCGGCGCCACCGCCGTCAACCGTCTACAGATCTCCTCGGCGCTGCAGGAGGACGAACGTCAGCCAGCCCGGCAGAATCGGCAGCCAGAAGGTGACGATGCGGAAGAGGAAGACGGCGGCGACGGCGACGTCGCTCTCCACGCCGACGCTGGTCAGGCCGGCGATGAGCGCCGCTTCGACGGCGCCGAGGTTGCCCGGCGTCGGGGCGACCGAGGCGACGCCTGAGCCGACCAGGAACACGACGCCGATCACGACCACGCTGACGTCGGTCGCACCGAACGCGTACACGGAAAGTGCCAGCGCGGCGATGTTCATCGACGTGAGGAACACCGCGCCGCCGAACAGCTCCAGCAGCTTGAGCGGGCTGCGCGCGATGGCCGCGACGCCGATTATCGAACGCTGCAGCGGCGGCAGGACGCGGGCGCGCAGGAGCCGCCGGCCCCACGGCAGCAGGAAGAGCAGGCCGGAGAGCGCGCCGAGCACGGTGAGACCGATCAGCACGGTCTGCCCGGAGGGCAGCGCCTGCAGCGCATCACCCGCGTTGCGCCCCGCCCACACGAGAAGGACGGCCGAGAGGGCGACGTGCACGACGAGCCCCGACACCTGCTGCACGCCGATGCTCGCGGTCGCGACGGCCAGGTCCACGCCACGCTTCTGCAGGTAGCGCAGGTTCGTGGCCATGCCGCCCATGCGTGCTGGGACGATGCGGTTCACGAAGGCCCCGGCCAGCTGAGCGGCCGTCGTCAAGGGAAGCGGAAGGCGCTGGGGGACGGCTCCCATCAGGCCGATGGCGGCGGCCACGAAGGTGAGCGCTGAGGCGCACAGCGCCCAGAACGCCCACGCCCAGTCGGCCTGCTTGATGCTGGCCCACACGCCGGTGACGTCGGCGAGCTGCGGGATCAGGATGTACACCGCCAGCGCCAGCGCCGCGACCATGACGACTTCCCGGAGCTGGACGTGCTCGAACGGCTGCGGATTCACGCTCACCGTCCGCGGCGCTCCGGGCGGGCGCATCTCGACCGTGCGCCGGCGGTAGCGGTAGAGCAGCCAGGCGGCCACGACGGTGGCGAGGACCACGGCGGCGAGGATCAGCCAGTCGGCGGCGCCCGTGATGCTGGAGATCCTGAGGTCCATCTCGCCGGCGAACGGCGGAGCCCGGAGGAGATCCGGGCTAGGCCAGCAGCTCCCGGACGCGAGCGGCCAAGGCGATGCCGAGCAGCTCGTGCTGCGAGGCCTCGAGGTGCCAGCCGTCGAGCGGGCTGGTCGTGATGACCTTGCCCGCATCCAGCCAAGGGACGCCCAAGGCAGCGGCGACGCGCGCGAACTCCGGCGGCAGCGCGCACGACTTCTCGTCCGCGCCGACCCACAGCTCAGGGCGCCAGTTGCTGTCGAAAGGCCCCACCGGCGGCGGACAGACGAGCAGGACCTTCGGCGCGGCGCCGTCCGGCCCCAGCTCGCAACGCTGGACGAGGTGAGCGAGCTCGGCGGCCCCGTCCGCGGCCGCCGCCGCCGAGACGTGCGCGTAGCTGAGGTCGTTGGTCCCAAGCATCAGGACGACCAGGTCAAGTGGGGCGTGGCACTCGAGCGCCGGAGCGATGAGCTCCCTGCCGCTCCGGCGCGGCAGCAACGGATCGTCGAACACCGTCGTCCGTCCGCCGAGCCCGTCCTCGACCACATGGAAGTCCTCGCCCAGCTCCCTCTGCAGCACGCCGGGCCAGCGGACCGGCCACTCGAAGCGTCGCGAGTCGTCGGCCGGGTCCGCACCCCACGTGTTCGAGTCGCCGTAACAGAGGATCTGTCTCATGCCGACAGGTACCCCTGCAGTCGCTGCCGCCAACCCTCTACCGTGGTCCGGCTGCTCGCTCCGGGGAAGAACCGCCCGGGCGCGAAGAGGGAGTACTCCTGCCCATTCGTCAGCTTGAGGGCCAGGTAGTACGTCTGCACGAAGTTCGACTTCTTGCCCAGGCGGCCGACGGAGATCCCGGTCACCTCTCCGAAGCCGATCTCGCGCCGCTTGGCGCCGCTCATCACCGTCTTGTCCTCGACCACGATGCGCCGGAGGACCGGGTCCACGACCACCGTCTGGGTCTCGCCGACCAGCAGCCCCGCGGCCCCGATCACGAGCAGAAGGACACCGAGCAGGAACCCGGCCAGCATATTCGTGTCGCCGTGGTAGTGCCGGAACCCGACCATCAGGACGAGGCCCACCACGATCGCTCCGGCAGGTAGTCCTCGCGCACCGGCGAGAACACCTCGACCGCGACGGCGTCCTCGAGCACCTCCGCGCCGTGCGGGACGCCGCCGGGGATCGACCAGCTGTCGCCGGGCGCGACCTCGTGCGTCTCGTCGCCGATCGTCAGCCGGAGACGGCCACTGACCAGATAGCCCGTCTGCTCCTGCGGGTGATCATGCACGGGCAGCGGGTAGCCCGCGCGCAGGCGGAACTCGCTCATGAGGGTCGCGTCGCCGTAGCTCAGCGTCTTGCGCCGGATGCCCGGAAGAGCGTCAAGGTAGCCGTCGTCACTGCCGTTCAGGAACAACGCGTCTCCTCAGGGCTTACGCGCAAGCACGTACACGCGGTAGAAGAGCAACTCGATGTGACCGTCGGCGGCGACCTGCGCCGCGAAGTCACGCAGGATGAGCTCTCGCGCCGCTTCGGCGTACCCTTCGGAGAACCCGTCCTCGTAGCAGGCCGGGTTCAGATACCCCGCCGCAGCTCCCGACTCGAACATGTCCACGGCGCGCTCGGGAGTCGCATGCTCCCGCAGCTCCTCTATCTCGGCGGAGACGAGGGCGAAGCCGGCATCGGTGAACAACCGCCCGTACTCGTCCGCGGTCTCGTAGAACGTCCAAGGCGTGTGGAAACGCGCCCAGGTCTCGCTGGTCCGTGGATCGGCGGCGAGCGTGCCCACCGCGCGCACGAAGGTCGGGCAGTAGTCGTGGCGCGCCGGCGCCTGCATCGCCATCCGGCCGCCCGGGCGCAGGGCCGCGAAACAGTTCGCCATGGCCTTCTGCTCGTCCTCGAACCACTGGAACGCGGAATTGCAGAGGATGGCGTCGAACTCTCCGGGCATGTCGAGCTCCTCGGCGAAGCCGGTGATGAACTCGATGCCCTCCGGCGCCGCCTCGTGCGCGAGCGCGAGCATCTCAGGAGATGGGTCCACGCCCACCACGCGACCGTCTGTGAGCACGCGCATCTCCTGTGCGAGATGGCCCGTGCCGCAGCCAAGGTCCAGCACGTCGTCTTTGCGCTCGACGCCCAGCATCCAGAACAGGCGCTCGGCAGCGGACTTCTGCGCCGTGGCCGTCTGGCGGTAGATGCGCGCTATCGAAGAGAAGTCGCTCAGCGTGTGCCTCCCAGTGCCCCGTCCGGCCACGACGGCCGGCGCCCGTGCGCAATCATAGTCCGGAAGGGCCGCCCTGCGGCAAGGCTAACGGGGCGGGCGCGGCACCAGGACCGACGTCCGCGCCTTGTACGCCTCGTACTCCGGCTCGCCGCCCCAGCGCTTGTCGGCGCTCTTCTCGAGCAGCGGCACGCCGCTTACGCGAGTCAGCAGCAGGAAGACGAACACGGGGGAGATCAGCGTCACCCACTGCCAACCGCGGAGCACGGGCAGCGCCACGATCGCCACACCGATCCAGAGCAGGATCTCGCCGAAGTAGTTGGGGTGGCGCGACCACGACCACACCCCGCTGTGGATGAACCGGCCCTTGTTGGCCGGGTCGGCGCGGAAGCGGCTCTTCTGCGCGTCGGCGGTAGCCTCCAGGCCGATGCCCAGCACCCAGACGACGAGGCCGATGGCGGTCACGGCGCCGAGTTCGACCCGCTCCGTCGTCGTGATCGCGGCGAGCGCCGCGGACAGCGTCAGCGTCACCCACAGCCCCTGGAGGGTCCAGGTGTTCAGAAAGCGGGGGAACGACGGCTTGATCGCGTCGAAGCGCGTGTCGACGCCCGCCTTGCGGATGCGCAGGAACAGGTACGAGCCCAGGCGCGCCGCCCAGATGACGACCATCGCCAGCAACAGGTACGAACGGACGTCCGTCTCGGCCGAGAGCAGCACGGCGACCACCGCCACGGTGATGTAGGTCAGGCTGCCGGTGAGATCGAAGAAGCGCTCTGTCTGCAGCAGGTACGACGGCACGAACACCACCCACTGGACGACGAACGCCAGGATCACGCAGAGCGCGAACACCGGGAAGCCACCGACGGTGGATCCACCTTGGCTGCCGGCCACGGCCACCAGGGCGGCAATGACCACGACGACCGGCAGAGCGACGAGCGCGTTGCGGTCAGACTTCTTCATGGCGCCTACTTACCCATTCGTGGGCCGCTCGATAGCCGGAGGACAGACGGCGCCTGCGTCACGGCGCCCTCCGGCCGCCGCCGGGGACGAGCTCGGCGACGAACGCCAGCGCCGGCGCCACCTGGTCGCCGGCCCAGTCCCCGAACTCCGCGCTCTCCGTGGCCGTCGTGACGATGAGGTACTCGAGCGCCGCGTCGACCTGCATGGTGAAGCCGCCGGCCGGCAGCTCGACCACGGCGTACACGTCCTCCGCCTGGGTCGACCAGCGCAAAAAGGTGGTCGCCGACGACAAGTGCGGATAGCGGGCGAAAAGCTCGGCGAAGAACCGGCGGCCGAACTCGGGCGCGCGCGCCAGCGCCTCCCCGCGCGCCTCGGTCGTCCACTCGCCGGAGGTCGTCCGGCGGCGCGGGTCGTGGGCGGCGGGCTGAGTCGCTCCGGTCGGGGCAGTCCCCGAGACCGCAGCGGCCGCTGCGTCCAGGTCGAGCCTCCACTCGTTGCTCCGCAGCGTGTGGCCTCCGGGGTCGTCGAGCTCGGCCTCACCGAGCAGCTCGAACCCGAGGGTCCGGCAGAGCGCATTGGACGCGGTGTTGTCGACGGACGACACGGCATGCAGCCAACGGTGCGTGCGGCGACGCCGGGCGTCGGCGATCAGGAGCGCTGCAGCCGCAGCACCGACCCCGGAGCCCTGCGCCTGGAGCAGGACGCTCCAGCCGCACTCCCATACCGCCTCCCCACACCGTTCGGACTCCCAGTAGCCGACCCAGCCGACGGCTTCCGCGTCAGGGTCGACCGTGATGGCGAACAGGCCGTGCTTCTCGGGGGCGGCCACCAGGTACCGTTCGTGGCGGGCGCGGATGGCGTCCGACGACTCCGGCCCTCCGAGGTGGCGCATCATCTCCGCCGTGCCGAGCAGCCGCTGAAGCAGGTCCCCGTCCTGCGCGGACCAGGGACGGAGCGCGATCCCCGATGGGCGCGGACGGTCGGCCGGCATCAGCCACCGGCGTCCGCGACTCGGCCCTCTGTGACTTCGAGGTCGCGCAGCAGTCCGTCCTCGAGGTCGTAGATCCAGCCGTGCACGGCGAGCTCCGCGCCGCGCTCCCAGGCGGCCTGGACGACCTCCGAGGTCGCGACCGCCTGCACCTGCGCGACGACGTTCAGCTCGCAGAGCCTGTCCCACCGCGCGTCGTCCGACGGCTGCGCTTCGAGCTCCTCGCGATGCGCGGCGGCGAGGTTCCGGAGCGGCTGCAGCCAGAGGGCTACGGCGCCGGCCTGATGCCCTTCGAGCGCGGCGCGCACACCGCCGCAGTGGTAGTGACCGCAGATGATGATGTGGCGCACGCCCAGCGACGACACCGCGTATTCGATCACCGCCATCGCGTTGAGGTCCGTCACGGGCACCACGTTGGCGACGTTGCGATGGACGAACAGTTCCCCCGGCTCGAGGCCGACGATCTGGTTGGCCGGCACGCGGCTGTCCGAGCAGCCGATCCAGAGCAGGTCCGGCCGCTGGATGTGCGCCAGGCGCGAGAAGTAGCCCGGGTCGGCGGCGCTGCGCTCGCCGGCCCACGCCTGGTTTCGCTCGAAGAGTCGCCCGAGGTACTTCACCTGTGCTCCCTGTCGTGGTCGTCGCAGCTTAGCAGGCCGCCTGGACCACCGGGCGGTGGGTGGAGCGCGTGGGGCGACGTCGCGTGTGAGCTCAGTCGATCGCCACCGTGACCCCGACGTCACGCAATGCGTCAACGGCGGCGAGCTGCGGAGCGGTGTCCGGATAGACAAGCCCGGTGGGCGCCGACGCCCCGTCGAGTCCGAGAAGCCGCTCGAGTTGGATCACGGTGGCCGCCGCGGTGAGGTGCGTCTGCCCGAGCGGGTCGCTGATCGTCGCGCGCCGCGCGACGCGCGCGCCGGCGTCGTCCGAGCCCACGACATCGATCACGACCTCGTGGCAGGCGCCGGGCCCGGGCTTGTACAGCAGCTTGCGGCGCAGCGACGTGAACCGCTGGCCGCTGATCAGCTTCCAGAGTCCCGACCTCACGAGCAGGGCCAGCAGAGAAGTCGTGAACGCGTCGTCGAAGGCGATGCGCGCCGCCACGGTCCTCGCGCCGGTCGTTGCCGGGAGCGTGAACTGGTCGGGCGTGTCGAAGCGATAGACCTTCGCCTCCCGGCCCCCCGGGAAGACGATGCGGCGGGAGTCGCCGAGCGGCCGCACACGCTCGGTCCCGCCGTCGATCGTGACCTCGAACGGCGTGGCCAGCCGGTCCATGTACTCCGCCGAGTCGGGACCGGCCTTGTCCTTCAGGGAGTAGAGGACGCTGATGTCGATCTCCTCGACCGCGCTGAGCTGCTGCGCCAGGCCGGCCGCGACGGTCGAGGCGATGCCGGCCATCCAGCCGGACGAGAGCAGGACGGGCGCCGCCGGGGTCCGCGTGGCGAGCAGAGCGGCGGCGCCTCTGACCCGGTCGGTCCAGCGGGCGACGTCGAGCAGCGGAACGCCCGCGCTCACGGCGTCGGCAAGAAGGTGGTCGCCGGGATCGTTCACGACGGAGACCACCGCGAGGGGTCGCAGGTCGCCGAGCGGATGTGGCCGGCTCACGTCGACGACGGCGCCGGTAGCTCCGCCGATGCCGGCTGCTGCCCTCGCCGCCTTCTCGGCGCTGCGGCCGGCGACCACCAGGCGAAGATCGGGATGACGACGGCGGACAAGGGCGGCGACCTGGCTGCCGACGACACCGTAGCCGCCGACGACCAGGACGGCGTCGCCGGCGTCGCCCAAGGGCGCCGGCCGGGTGTCGCCGGGCGGCGCCTCGCTAGCCACGCCACGCCGCCTGGCACGCCATCACGAGCCTCGTCAGAGCGTTATAGGAGAGGCTTCGCTTCTTGATCTGGTTCACGGTGCCCGAGACGTACAGGTCGAGCGCGGGGACGTAGTACAGCACCGCCCCCGAGGCGCCGGAGTGACCGACCATGGGAGCGACCTTGCTGAAGAGCGTGTAGTACCTGGGGAGCGCGAACCGCATCACGCCCACGCCGTACTCCAAGGGGCGGAAGATGGGCGTCCACCGGCGCTGCATCTCGTCGAGGTACGCCGCCGGGAACAGCCCGCCGGTCATGAATGCTTCGAGGAACACGATGCCGTCGCGCGCCGTGGAGACGATGCCTCCGTCGGCGCGCACGGAGGCCATCGCCTTGGGGATCGCAACACTCCTGGCGCCGTGAAGCATCGTCGCGACCGAGTCGTAGCGGTCGACGGTCTCGAGCGTGAACGGATACGTGTCGTCCAGACCCAGCGGCGCCAGAATGCGGCTCCGCAGGGCGTCCTCGTAGGAGCCGCCGGTGACCACCTCGATCACCGCCCCCAGCAGCTGGAAGTTCGTGTCCGAGTAGAACGCCTTGCCGGGGGTGGACGGCGCGAACCTCGGCGAGAGGTCGTCCCTGGTGCTGCGCAGCACGTCCTCAAGGGTCCAGGAGAAGTCCTTGCGAAGGGCGTCGCCGATCTGCGTGGAACCGTCGCGGCGCCGCTGCTCGAAGTAGTCGGCGATGCCGGAGGTGTGGGCCAGCAGCTCCTCGACGGTGACGCGGCCGCTTGAGTCGACGCCGTTCAGGACGTGGATGCCGGCCACGACCGCCGGGTCCAGATACTCGGCTGCAGGGGCGTGCACGTCGAGCTTGCCCTCGCTCCGCAACTGCATGATCAGGGCGGTGACGTAGAGCTTGGTGATGCTGGCGATGAAGTACTGCTCGGCCGCGCCCCAGGCAGCCCACTCCCAGCGCCAGCCGCGGCTCGGCGACGCGAGTGCGAACCGTACCGCCGCGGTGTCGCTGCGCGCGGCGTACTTCGCCAGTATCGCCGACAGGCGCTCCTCGAGCGCCGGCCATTCTCCGGTCGCCGGCGGTGCGGCGCCGCCATCTGTTTCTACGGTGTAGAACATGACGACGACCATTCTACGATGTAGAATCACACTGTCAAGCCCGGTGGAAAGGCGGCACCGCCAGATGAGCGCACGCAAGAAGGCGCCGGACGTCCCCCTCACGCGGGAGCACATCGTCGCGACGGCGCTCTCCATCGTCGACCGCGAAGGCACAGGCGCGCTGTCGATGCGCCGGCTGGGCTCCGACCTCGGTGTCGACCCGATGGCCGTCTACTACCACCTGCCCAGCAAGGAAGCCCTGCTCGACGCCATCGTCGAGGCGGTCATGGCGGAGATCGAGCTCGACGACGACCAGGCGGCGTCTGCCGAGGACCGCATCCTCGGGGCGGCTTGTTCCTACCGCGACGTCATGCTCTCCCACGCGCGCGCACTGCCGATCGTGCTTTCGCGGAGCCCCTCCACCCCCACGGCCATGCGCCCCGTAGAGGTGCTCCTGAGAATCCTCGCCGACGCGGGCCTCACGCCCGCACAGGCGATGGCAGGCATGAACATGCTCGCCGCCGCCGTCCGCGGCCTGGTAGGCATGGCCGCCGGCTGCGACGACGCCCCGCCGACGGCCGAGCAGCTGGCGGAGGTTGCCGCGCGCTACCCGGCAGACGAGTTCCCGTACCTGCGCAGCACGCCCGTCTGCGCTGAGGACTTCCTCGGCGCGGACTTCGAGTTCGGCATCCGCGCGCTCGCCCGCGGGCTCATCGCCTCAGCGTAGGCAGGCGGCTCACCCCACCCGCGCCTTGTACCAGGCGACGGTCCGCCGGATACCTTCGTCGACCGGCGTCGGCGCGAGGCCGAGCTCACGCTCGCTGCGGCTCGCGTCGACCACGAAGGGCTGAGTGAACTCGTAGAGCATCTCGACGGTCTCCTTCGCGCCCGGCGAGAACAGCCCGGCGAAGCGCATCATCAGCGGCGAGATGACCGAGAGCGAAGGCTCCTTGCCCAGCTCACGGCACACCCCAGCCACCATGTCGCCTTGGGTGACCGGCGGCGCATGCGGCGAGAACCAGACACGGCCGAGCGCCTCGTCGCGCACGCCGAGCTCGGCCGCCGCCCTGCCGACGTCCTCGATGTAGGCGAACGAGTGCGGCTGGCTCGACGAGCCGCCCACCTGCGCCTTCTTGCCCGCGAGCAGGCGGCCGACGACCATGTCACCCGCGGCCGAGGCGGTCACACCGGGGCCGTAGTAGTCGGCGGAGCGGAGCTGCGCGGTGGGGACCTCGCCGCGCTGATGGGCGGCGGCGACCTCGTCCGCCATGCGCCGCCGCAGCTCGCCCTTCTTCGACACGGGGGCGACGCGCCCGTCCTCGGTCATGGCCACGGAGGAGTCGTAGGCATAGAGGTTCTCGATCGAGACGTAGCGTGCGCCGGCCGCCTTGGCCGCCGCGAGCGCGCCGGCCTGGAGCGCGGGGAACGACTCGTGCCACTTGTCGTACGGCGGATTGAGCGCCTGGTAGACGACCGCCGCGCCCTCGGCGGCGGCCACCGCCTGTGCGGGGTCGGTGGCGTCCGTCGTGACCAGCTCGACCTCCTCCGGCAGCAGGCCGGGCCGCGCGCCCTTGCGGTTGACGGCCCGCACCGGCAGGCCGCGGTCGACGAGCGAACGGGCGGTCCAGCAACCCACCGGACCGGTCCCGAAAATGACGTGCAGCTGACTCTCCATCGGACGCCTCCTCTTCGCTTATGGGCCGGTGTAGGAGCGATATCCCGTCCACGCGTCGGTCTCGCCGGGCGAGAGCAGCCCGAGCTTCTCGTAGTGGCGCAGCATGCGGACAGAGACGCGACCGAGCGACGAGAACTCACCTATCCTGAGCGTGTCGCGCAAGAGGCCTCCGGCGAAGTCAGTCGGGAGCGTACACCCTCGCGTCAAGCCGAAGCTGTCTGTCGCGCGCGGCCTTGCGCGTGCGCAAGTTGACCAGCGCGATCATCGCCGTGAGCGGCAGCGGGAACGGCGACTTGTCTGAGCCGGCGATCGTCTTCGCTGAGAACGGACGCGCTCGGGCGATGTCCTCGACGGCGCGCGGCAGTACCTTGCGCAGCTGTCTCGAGAACATTCCGGCCTCATCCAACGGCCGCCCGTCGATGGGCGAGGTGCCGCCGAAGCCGATGCCGCCCATCCAGATCCAGCCCATCTGCGCCGCGAACAGGCGCATGCTGAGCAGCTCGGCGCGCCGCTGGATGGGCTCGGGAAAGCCGGAGTGGGCGATGCCGTAGAAGAGCGGCGCGTGCCCGTCCAGCTCCGCGCGCCGCTCCCACACATCTTCCAGCAGGCGCTGGGTGACCGCCGGCATCTGGTCCAGGTAGATCGGCGCGACGAGGACGGCGGCGTCCGCAACTGCCAGCCTCTGCAGCGCCTCAGCCGTGGCATCGGGCCCCGCGCTCCACTTGGGGACGCGCCACAGGTCCGCCGTCTGGCCGGCGCGGTGCAGTTGCGCCTGAAGATCGCGAGCAATGGCGCCGGTGTTGGACTTCGCCCGCCGGCTGCCGTCGATGACGAGGACGTTCACGATGGACCCCCTCCGACCGCGGCCACTGCCTGCCCGATCCCGGCTCGCATCGCCGCCTCATCGCCTCCGGCGAACACCGCCGTTGCCTGACGCGTGTCGATGTTCACGGCCAGACGCCCGATCAGGAAGCGGAAGGCATCGGCCTCCTCCTCTGCGGCGGCGATGACCTGATCTGGCCCGCTGCCATCGCGCAGCAACCCGAGGCCCACGAGCGGCGGCAGGTCGTAGCGGCCCCGGAAGTGCATCTCGCCGCCGCGCACGACGTAGATCGGCACCATGAGCGGCTGGAAGCGGTCGACCACTTTCTTGAGCTCCGCGCAGTACGAGCCGAACCGGACCGGCGTGGCGAGGACCAGCACGTCACTCGCCACGATCTTCCTGTAGATGTCCTGCATGTCGTCCTTGATCGAGCAGGCGCCCGGCGTCCGCATCCCGCAACTTCCGCAGCCGGTGCAGGGGATGACGTTGACGCTCCGGCAATCCACCGTTTCGACCTCGTAGCCACGGACGGCCAGTGTCTCCTCCAGCGCGGCGGTGGTCGCTTCCGCGGGCCCGGCGTCCGCCCCCAGGGCGGAGATGACGAGCGCCCTCACGAGCCGTCACCTCCCCGAGGCACGACCGCTGCCGTCACGCCGTTCCAGAAGAGCTCGAACAATGGGCCACTCGCCTCGTCGATGCTCAGTTCGTACCGCGTCGCGTCGGCAAGGACCTGGCGGGAAAAGACGAACGAGGATGTCATGGCGAAGAACGCCTCGGCCATGACGCGCGGGTCCACGTCCGCGCGCAAGTCCCCAGCATGTTGTCGCTCGTCGAGGTAAGCGACAAGACCGGAGAACGTCTGCTGCGGGCCGATCCCCACGACCGCGGCGACCTCCGCGTCTGAACGGGCGTCGAGCGCCAGACGCAAGGCCATGGCGCCGAACTCGACGGTCTGACGCACTTCCTGGCGCGCGAGCGCCCGAAGTGTCGCCTCGGTGTCCTCGGGGTCCGGTGCTGCCGCCACCGCCTGACCCGCACTCGCATCGTTGACCGCCACAGCCAGAGCAGCGAGGACTCCCTGCTTGTTCTTGAAGCGTCTGAAGACCGTGACTTCGTTGACGCCGGCACGCTCGGCAAGCGCGCGTGTCGTCGTGCCGGCGTAGCCGCGCTCGGCGAACAGCTCCGCCGCCGCCGCCAAGATCGCCGCGCCGGTCTCTCGCTCCGCTGGTTTCACCGCCGGTCCCTCCGTCGTGCGTGCAAGTGCTTGCTTGCATTATGACGAAGCGTGGCGCTGTGTCAAGTCGTGGAGAGGAATGTGGTGACCGTGAGTCTCCTGCCGCACCTCTCCGCCGTGTGCCGGTGCACGGATGGTCCCCTGCGTCCGGCGGCAACGAACCGCAGGCGCGCATCGCAGCGGTCGGGCGGACGGGCCTTTGGGCGATCAGGCCCGCCGCCGTTGAGGCCTGCCGGCCTCCTCCACGCGTCGCGCCAGGCCCTCGTCGCCCAGCTCTGCGCACAACGCGGCGAAATCGGGTGTGACGCCGCGCCACTCGAGGTCGGCTACCTCCTCGTCCAGCGGGACGTCGAGCCGCAGCGTCGCGAGGCGCAGGAAGAGCCGCGCGTCATCGCGGCCGGCCCGAAGGCTCTCGACAAGTCGGGCCGCCCGCGCCGCCGGGAGGCCGAGCGCGGCCGGGTCCTCCGGGACGGCATCGAGATGTCCGTACCTGGCCAGCACCGTCGCGGCCGACTTCGCTCCCCACCCGGGGATGCCGGGGAAGCCGTCGGCCGAATCGCCGACCAGGGCCAGCCAGTCGGGGATGGAGGCCGGCGCGACGCCGAACTTCGCGGTCACGCCGGCGTCGTCCAGGACGATGTCGCGGCGGCGGTCCCAGCAGACGACGCGCCTGTCGACGACAGCCTGGGCGAGGTCCTTGTCCGGCGAGCAGAGCACCACCTGGTCGACGCCGGGCGCGTCGCGGAAGCGAGCGGCTGCCGCGGCCAGAGCGTCGTCGGCCTCGAACTCTTCCATCGGCCAGACCACGATGCCGAGCGCCCGCGCCGCCCGCTCGGCGGGCTCGAACTGCGCCAGCAAGACGGGGTCGACGCCGGCGCTCGACTTGTAGCCGGCGTACAGGTCGTTGCGGAACGACTCGATGACGTGGTCGAAGGCGCAGGCGACGTGCGTCACCCCAGGCGTCGAGAGCAGCAGCCAGAGGCTGCGCAGCAGGCCGACGGTCGCGCCGACCTCGCGGCCCGCGGCGTCCTGCCTCGGCGGCGCGCCGAAGTGGGCGCGGAAGAGCTCGTAGGTCCCGTCGACGAGGTGGATCTTCATCGCGGGCTCAGGCGCCGAACCGATGGACCGCGCGAGCGTGAGCCTTGGCGGCCTCGGCCTCCCGGTCCCTCGGCGCGGCCGTCGTCACCAGCGAGCCGAGGAGCGTCGCCGACGCGCGCGCCACCTCGTCGACGGCACGATCGAAGACTCCCTGATTGGCGGCCGACGGGTTCGTGGACCCGCTGATCTTCCTCACGTACTGAAGCGCGGCCGCACGAATCTCTTCCTCAGTCGCGGGCGGCTCGAAGTTGTACAAGGTCTTGATGTTGCGGCACACGGGATCACCTCTTCGCGTGGGGCACGGTGGCCCGGCAGACGTCTGCCCTGTGAACGATGCCCGCAGGCGCGGCTCGCTACCCCAGCTCCGACAGACCGGTCGCCCGCGAACGCTGGTCGGGCCTCGCATCCTCACCGACCCGGCAGCGAGCGGCGATCAGCTCCTTGAGCTCGTCCCGGGTGCGCGGGGACGGCACATCCGGCGGCAGCACGCCGCAGTCGCGGAGCGTCTGGGCGACGTCAGCGACCCACGGCACGCGTAAGCCGCTGTGCGCGAGCTCCGCGGGGTCGTGCATCACGTCCTGGGGGTCGCCGTGCGCGACGATCGCGCCGTCGCGGAGCACCGCGACCTCGTCGGCCCACTCGTAGGCGAGACTCATGTCGTGGGTGGCGACGACGAGCGTGGCGCCGGCCTCGTGCAGGCGGGTCAGCAGTCCCATGAGGTGCCAAAACCCGCTCGGGTCGAGGCCGGCCATCGGCTCGTCGAGGATCAGCACGTCCGGGCCCATGGCGACGGCGCCGGCGATCGCCGCGCGCTTCTTCTGCCCGTAGCTCAGCATGTGCGTCGGCCGGTCGCGCAGGTGGGAGATCTCCAGCGCCTCGAGGGCCTCCTCCACTCGCTCCCGCACGACACCCTCAGCGAGGCCGATGTTGAGCGGGCCGAAGGAGACGTCCTGGTAGACGGTGCCGGCGAAGAGTTGGTCGTCGGGGTTCTGGAAGACGAGACCGACCGCCGTGCGCAGCGCGGTGAGGCCGGCGCGGTCGTAGGTCACGGGCTCGTCGCGCAGGAGCACGGTCCCGGACGCCGGCCGGTTGGTGCCGTTGAGGTGCAGGAGCAGCGTGGTCTTGCCCGCCCCGTTGGCGCCCACGATCGCCAGGCGGCGCCCCTCGCTGATCTCGAGCGAGAGACCGGCGATGCCGGCGACGTCCCCGTAGCGGAACGTCAGCTCGCGGGCAGAGAGCACGGCCCGGGTCATGCGAGCACCCACAGGACGGTGAGCAGGACGACGGCCGCCTGCACGGCGACGATGAGGCCGACGTGGGCCGCCGAGACGGCGGCCTCCTCGTCCAGCACCCGGAGGTCGCCGTGCCAGTTACGGGCGGCGAGGCCGTTCTCAAGGGCGCGAGCCCGCTGCAGCGAGCGTCCGAAGAAGGACGCCGTGAGCATGCCGAGCGAGTGGTAGGACCGTCGCAGCGAGCGATAGCCGAGGCGGGCGGCCTGAGCGCGGCGCGTGGCGGCCACCGTCTCCACGAAGGTCCAGATGGAGCGGTAGACGAGCGCCGCGACCTCGACCACCACGGCGGGCACGCCCAGGCGACGGAGCGCCTGCAGGATCTGCGGGAGCGGCGTGGAGAGCGCCAGGAAGAGCATGCTGGCGAGCCCCGCCAGAGCTCGGAGGGCCACACCGAGCGCGAGACCCGCCCCATCGTCGGTCACGCCCAGGCGCAGCAGCCAGGGACCACCCAACGAGATGCTGATCAGCAGCGGCACGACGCCGATGCAGACGAAGGCGGCAGGGACGAGCGTGACCTTGGCGTACGTGCGCACGGGCACCCGCGCGACGAGAAGCGTGGCGGTCACACAGGCGAAGATGACGAACACGTCTCCCGGCACCGGCGGCAGCAGCAGGGCGAGCACGAGCATGCCGCCGGCGAACGCCATCTTCTCAAGGGCGCTCACGCGGGTGAGCCGGTTGCGGTGCGCGGCGCCGTCCACGATGTTGAGCGACGCGCCCTGCTCGCGGCGCGGCATGTCGCGGCGGCGACGGCGCACATGCCGCACGTACAGTGCGATGGCGGCGATGCCGATCGCCGCCTGCAGGGCGAAGAGCGCGTTCTCCACGCCGCCGCTCCCAGGTCGCCACCAGGACTCGACCCAGGGCCGGTAGCCCGGGCTGAGCTGCTCGATGACCACGCCGGCGCTGTCGTCGGTGCCGGTGAAGTCGAGAGCGCCGGAGGCGACCAGCGCTGCCGCGCCGGCCAGCACGAGCAGTGTCGCACCGGCAGCGAGTGCGGCGTGCCGGAAGACGACGACCGGGCGAGCCGCCTCGTCGAGCAGGCCGGTCGCTGTGAGGTCGGCCCGGCCGTGCGCCAGCAGCGCCTGGAAGACAAGCAGCGTGAGCACGCCCTCGAGCACGGCGAGCGGCAGTTGAGTGACGGCGAACACCCCGGCGAACTTGACGAACGACCCGAGGACCCCGCTCGCCGAGTCCGGGAACGCCCAGGCAAGCTGTGCCGATGTGGTCAGGTAGGTGGCGAGGTCGCTGAACGTCGCCGCCAAGAGCGCCGCCAGCGGCAACGACGCCCCGCGGCCACGCGCGAAGCGGAAGGCGCCCCAGGCCACGAACGACCCGACGATGGCCATGGAGAACACGTTGGCGCCGAGCGTGGTGATGCCGCCGTGCCCGAGCAGCAGCGCCTGGAAGGTGAGGACGATGGTCCCGACGAGGACCATGACCCACGGGCCGAAGAGGACGGCTCCGAGCCCTATTCCCGTCGGGTGCGAGGAACTGCCGGTGACCGACGGCAGCTTGAGCGCAGAGAGGACGAAGCAGAAGCCTCCGGCGGCGCCGAGCAGCAGCAGCGATGAGCGCTTCTCGGCGATCGTCTTCTTGGTGCTGCGCACGCTCTGGATCACCGCCGGCGCCGCCGCGGCCGTCCAGATGGCGGCGTACAGCGGCGGCAGGTAGCCCTCCATGATGTGCATGGTCAGGCCTCCCCGGCCGGCGACCTGGCGCCGGGACATGGCATGCGGCTATCCTGAGCGGCAAGCGGAACCGACGAGGTGACGGCGTGCGCGGACCAGGTGATGGACGGACGAGCGGCTACTACCCGGTAGGCCTCGACCTGCGCGGCCGCGCCTGCCTCGTGGTCGGCGGCGGCGAGGTGGCCCGCCGCAAGGTGGACGGCCTGTGTGCGGCCGGCGCCCTCGTGACCGTGGTCGCGCCCGAGGCGCGGCCGATGCCCGAGGGCGTGGCCGTCCGTCTGCGGCCGTTCGCCGACGCGGACCTCGACGGTATGGCGCTCGCGGTGGCCGCCAGCGACGACCGCGAGCTCAACGCTCGCGTGGCGCGCCTGGCCCGCGAGCGCGACGTGTGGGTCAACGTCGCCGACGACCCGCAGGCGGGCAACGTCGTCCTGCCAGCCGTGGCGCGACGCGGCGACCTGCAGATCGCCGTGTCCACCGGCGGCGCGAGCCCCGCCCTCGCGCGCCGGCTGCGCGAGCGACTGGAGCGAGAGTACGGCCCCGAGTACGGCGACCTGCTCGCCCTGCTCGGGGAGCTGCGCGCCGCGTGGGAACCGCGCGCGATCGCGGCCGGCGTCCCGCCGGCCGCGCGGCGCGCGGCCTGGCACGCGGTGCTCGACCTGCCGCTCGTGGAGCTGCTCGCAAGCGGCCGCGGCGCGGAAGCCGATGAGCAGGCCCGGGCGGTGCTCGAGCAGGCCCTGGCAGACGCGCGCAGCTGAGCGCGCGCCGGCCGGGTGAGCGCTCCCGGCGCGGTCGCCTACGGAGCTGAAGGCCGGCTGCCTCATGCGCGCGCAGCCGGGCCGAGACGCTCGGCGATCAGGCGCACCACCGCGGCCGGAGACGCCTCCGCGGCCTCTCCGTCCACGCGCAGGCCGAGGCCCTCGGCGGTGCCCGACGTGGAGGGGCCGATGCTCACCACGAGCTGCCCGTCGGCCGGCCCGCCCGGGTAGGCCTCGAGAAAGCGGCGCGCCGTGTTCGAGCTGGCGAACACCACGGCGTCGAACTCGGTGATGTCCGGGAGCGGCGCCCGGTCGTCGACGGCGAGGCGGAACACAGGCAGCTCGGCCGCCGTCACACCGCGGGCGGCGAGGCCCCGGGCGACGTGGTCGGCGCCGCCCTCCTCGCCGAGCAGGAGCACGCTCTGACCGGCGCGAGCGGGCAGCCCGTCTCCGAAGGTGGATGCGCTCTCGGGCGCGTAGTCCACGCGCAGACCGCAACGCCGCAGGTGCGCCGCCGTGGCAGGTCCCACGGCGGCGACGGACGCGGCGCCCAGCGCGCGTACGTCGCGCCCGAGGCCCTCGAGCTGCTCGAGCAGCGCCTCGAGGGCTCCCGGCGAGCTGAAGACGAGCCAGTCCGCGCCCACCAGCCGCTCCGGCAGATCCGCCGGCGCCGGCAACGTCGCCGAGCGCAGCACCGGCACCTCGGCGGTCTCGGCGCCGGCGGCCTTGAGCAGCCGGACGATCTCACTCGGGCGGCGGCGCACGCGCGGCACCAGGATCCGCCGCCCCGCAAGCGGCTGCGAGTCGTGCCACGCGAGCACCTCGCGCAGCCGCACGACCTCGCCGACCACCACGAGCGCCGGCGGATGCAGGCCGGCGGCGCGCACGCGCCCCTCGATGTCGGCCAGCGTGCCGGTGACCACGCGCTGGCCCGGGGTCGTGCCACGCTCGATCACGGCTGCCGGCGTCTCGGGCGCGCGGCCCTCCTTGATCAGGCGTCCGGTGATGCCGGGGAGATTGGTGAGCGCCATGAGAAAGATGAGGGTGTCGGCGCCGCGGGCGATGCCGGCCCAGTCCACCCGGGACTCCGCCTTGGTCGGGTCCTCGTGGCCGGTGATGACGGCGAAGCTCGAGGCGTACCGCCTGTCCGTCACGGGGATCCCGGCGTACGCCGGCGCGGCGATCGAGGAGCTGACGCCGGGGACCACGATGAACGGCACGCCGTGGTCGCGCAGATGCGTCGCCTCCTCACCCCCGCGCCCGAAGACGAACGGGTCGCCGCCCTTGAGCCGCACAACGCACTTGCCCTGCAGGGCGTGCTCGGAGAGCAGTTCGTTGATGCGCGGCTGCGGCACCGCGTGGACGGCCGCCTGCTTGCCGACGTAGATCAGCTCGGCGTCGGCCGGGGCCAGGGCGAGCATGGAGTTGTCCGCGAGCCGGTCGTAGACCACGACGTCGGCCTGCGCGAGCGCGTCGGCGCCGTGGCGCGTGAGCAGCCCGGGGTCGCCGGGCCCAGCGCCGACGAGGTAGACAGTGCCGGGTGTGTCGGTCATCGTGCCTCCAGCCCGACGATGCGTTCGAGAAGGTCCGCGTCCAGATAGGCCTCGACGTGGTCGGCAAGGCGCTCGATGTCGTCGTCGGGCGACGGTGCGGCGCTCTCGCGGAGGGGCAGACCGCGCGCGGCGCGGAGACCGTTGAGGAACGCGGCGCGAAGCGACGGATGGTCGAAGACGCCGTGGACGTAGCTGCCGCAGACGGCGCCGGAGACGGCGCCGTCGTCGTGGGCGGAGCCGTCGGCGCCGCGCAGCCGCAGCAGGGGCGCGGCGCCCTGCCCCAGCACCGTCCGGCCCATGTGGATCTCGTAGCCGTGCAGCGGCGTGCCGGCAGGGGCGAGCGGGCCGGGGGCGGCGGATGACGCGGTGGCGGCGGGCGCCTCGGCGCCGAGCAGCTCGCCCTCCACGCGCACGGTGCGCTTGTCGCCGGCGAAGGTCGTCTCGGCGTCGAGCAGACCGAGGCCGTCGACGCCGCCGGCGTCCGACTCCACATGCTCCGGGTCGAGGATGCGGCGGCCGAGCATCTGGTAGCCGCCGCAGACGCCGATCACCGGCGTGCCGGCGGCGGCCCTCGCCGTCACCGCCGCCGCCATCCCGCTCTCACGCACCCAGGCGAGATCGGCGATCGTGCTCTTGGTGCCGGGCAGCACGATCGCCGCCGCGCCCTCGAGCTCGCCGGCCGTGGTCGCGTAGCGCACGTTCACGTCCGGCTCGTCGGCCAGGGCGTCGAAGTCCGTGTAGTTGCTGATGAACGGTAGCCGCACCACGGCGATCTGCAGCGGCGCATCAGGCTTCGCCCGGCGCCGCCGGTCCTCGATGCCGAGGGAGTCCTCCTCGTCGCCGCGCCAGTCGCTGAGCATGGGCACGACGCCCAGGGTCGGAACGCCCGTCCTCTCCAACAGGAACTCGATGCCGGAGTCGAGCAGCGTGGCGTCGCCGCGGAACTTGTTGATGACGAACGCCGCGATGAGCTCACGCTCCTCGGGCATGAACAGCTCCATGTGACCGACCAGGCTGGCGAACACCCCGCCGCGGTCGATGTCGCCGATGAGCAGCGTGGGCGACTGCGCGTAGAGGGCCACCCGCATGTTGACGATGTCCTGGCCGCGCAGGTTGATCTCGGCCGGGCTGCCGGCGCCCTCGATGACGATGAGGTCGTTGGCGGCGCGCAGGCGGTCGTAGGCCGCGGTGACGACCGGCCAGACCTCCGGCTGATAGGCGTGGTACTCGCGCACCGCCATGTGGCGGACGGGACGGCCGAGCACGATGACCTGGCTGCCGGTCTGCGAGCTCGGCTTGAGCAGTACGGGGTTCATGTCCACGTGCGGCTCCACCCCGGCCGCGCGCGCCTGGTACGCCTGCGCGCGGCCCAGCTCGCCGCCCTCGGGGGTGACGTACGAGTTGAGCGCCATGTTCTGGGCCTTGAACGGCGCGACACGGTAGCCGCGGCGGGCGTAGATGCGGCACAGCGCCGCGGCCAGCACGCTCTTGCCGGCGTGCGAGCCGGTGCCGACGCACATGACGGCGCGGGCCCCGGGGCGGGGCGGCGATGGGATGGGGCGGGGCGAAGGGTTCACAGCTCGATTCCTCTGCGTGCGGGGACGTCGGGATAGGGGTGGCGGACGGCGGTCATCTCGGTGATGAGGCCGGCCACGGCGAGCAGTTCCTCGGGAGCGCCGCGGCCGGTGGTGACGACCTCTTGATGCGACGGACGCGCGGCGAGCGCCGCGAAAACCTCGTCGAGCGCGACGAGCCGGTGCCGCAGGGCGGCGTGCAGCTCGTCGAGCACCACGAGATCACAGGCCGGGTCGGAGAGCGCCGCCCGGGCCGCGGCCCAGGCCGCGGCGGCGGCGGCACGGTCGTCCGGCGTCGCGGCGCCGCGCAGCAGGCCGCTGCGTGCGACGGCCGGCCGGACCACGTCCACGCCGGCGACGCGCAGCGACGCCAGCTCGGAGCTCTCCGGGCCACCCTTGACGAACTGGATGAAGACGACCGTGAGGCCGGCGCCGCGGGCGCGCAGCGCCTGGCCCGCCGCGGCCGTCGTCTTGCCTTTGCCGTCGCCGGTGTACACCTGCAGCAGGCCGGGAGCGACCCGGCGGCCGGCGGCCTCTGGCGCCGCGTTGCCGTCCAGGCCGCGGAGCCACCCCAGCACCTCCGCCGGCGTGCCGGCCACCTCCGGCCGGCCCGGCTTTGGGGCGGCGGCTGACTCGGCGGCGGACGACCCGGCGGCCGGCGCAGCCGGCCGTTCGACGACGACCGCCGTCGCCCCGGCGAGCCCGGCGGCGCGCAACTTCTCGGCCGCGCCGCCGGCGTCCCCGCTTTCCTTGGTGACGAGCACCGTGGCGTTCAGATGGCGCAGGAGAGCCGCATCCAGACCGGCGCTGGTGGGACCCTGCATCGCGACGACGTCGCGGGGCTCCAGCCCGGCCTCCGCGCACGCCGCCAGGGCCTCGGGCGTGGGCAGGACGCGCGCCACCAGGCGCACACCGGCCGCGCGCGCGACTCGCGCGTACGTGGCGAGCGTCTTGCTGCCGACGGTGAGGAGGATGGTGCCGGGATGACGCTCACCCGCCGGGCCGGCGCCCGCCCGAGCACGGGCGAGCTCCACCGCGAGCCGCGCCGCGTCTGCGGCATCGGCGGCGCGCACGACGCCGGCAGGCAGCACCGTGGCCGCCCGCGGCACGCGCAGGTACGGCCGGCCGGCCGCCGCGCACGCCTTGACCGCGGCGGCCGAGATGACCTCGGCGAAGGGGTGCGTCGCGTCCACCACGGCGTCGGCGTCGGCGACGAGGCGCGCCAGCTCCTCCTCGTCCAGGCGGCCGCCGCGCACGGCGGCGCCCGCGGGCGCAGCCAGCCGGGCGCCGTAGTCGCTCGCCGTGCTCACGAGCACGTCGTAGCCGGCGCCGCGCAGCTCCGCGGCCAGCTCGCGCGCGTCACTCGTCCCTCCGAGCAGCAGGATCAAGTGCGATACCCCCGGGGGGTGACGATGCGGCCGTCGCGGACCAGCGTCGTGCTGTTGCCGACGATGAGGATGGTGAGCATGTCCACGTCCTCCTCGCGCAGCTCGCCGAGCGTCGTCACACGCGCCTCCTGCCCGTCGCGCAGTGCGTTGCGCACCAGCCCGACGGGCGTGCCGGGCGCGCGTCGCTCGCGCAGGATCGCCAGCGCGCGCCGCAGCGGCTCATGCCGCTTGGTGCTGCGCGGGTTGTAGAGCGCGAGCACGAAGTCGCCGTCGGCGGCCGCTGTGAGTCGCCGCTCGATCACCGCGAGCGGCGTCAGCAGGTCGCTCAGGCTCACGACGGCGAAGTCGTTCATGAGCGGCGCTCCGAGGCAGGCCGCGGCGGCGCTCGCCGCCGTCACGCCGGGCACGACGTCGACGGTGACCGGCGAGCCCTCGGGCAGCAGCTCGAGCACCAGGCCGGCCATGCCGTACACACCGGCGTCGCCGGTGCTGATGACGGCGACGCGGGACCCGGCCGTCGCCGCGGCGACGGCCGCCTCCGCCCGCGTCGTCTCCTGGCGCATGCCGCTGGCGACCGTGCGCTTGCCGGCCACCAGGTCGGCGACCAGCTCGAGGTACGGCTTGTAGCCGACGACCACGTCGGCGGCGGCCAGCGCCGCCACCGCCGCCGCCGTCAGGTGGTCTCGTCCGCCTGGTCCCAGGCCGACAAGCCACAGATGTCCTGCGCCAGCGCCACCGTCACTCCGTCGCGCACCGTCCTGGGTGCGAGGAGCTCCGTCTGGACGCCGGTCAGCATCGCTGCCGGTTCGCATACCGCTGCCACTCCTGTGATCTCTTCCACGAATCCCGGCTCGCGCAGCACGTCCTGCAACAGACGGATGCGCTCCCGGTCGATGATCTGCACCGGCACCCCCAGCCGCTCGGCGGCGGCGCGGATGCCGGCTTCGTGCTCCTTCAGGTCGATGGTCGCAACGGCGCGGACGTCCTGGCGCCGACGGCCGGATGCGGCCAGAGCTTGGTCCACGGCCGCGAGCACCTGCTCCTCGCTGACGCCCTTGCGCGCACCGATGCCGACCACGACCCTGCGCTGCGCCTCGGTCCCCGTGGTCACGACCGCCTGGCCACGCGTCTCGGCGGCGATCTGCTCGGCCAGGCCGTTGGCGCCGCCCTCGTGCCCCGCGAGGAGGCTGATGCTGAAGCGCCCGGCGTCGTCCACGACGACCACCGCCGGGTCCTCGTACTTGCTCGCCGCGTGCGGGCCGACGGCGCGGACCATGATGCCGCTCGCCATGATCCCGACCACGGCGGCATGGTCGTCCCAGAGACCGCCGACGAACTCCGACAGCGGCGGCCGGTACACACGCGCCTCCGGGATGTACGGCTTGGCCGCCCAGAGGGTGACGCGCTCGGGCTCGGCGAAACGGGCCTGCAGGCCGAGCCCGAGCCGCGCGCCCTCTTTGGACACGGCGATGAGGGCGATGGGACCGCTTCGCGCAAAACGGATCATGTCAGTGGTCCTCACCGGCTGCGTCGGCCTGGCCGTCGACCTGCCCGGCCGGGCCGCCGTCAGGCCCGCCCGGCTCCTCCGCCCGCCGGTAGCCGTGCGTGAACCCGGCGTCGTAGAGCAGCGACGCCTCGCCCTCGTTGCGCAGCGCGTCTCCCACCAGGATCATCGCCGTGCGGTCCACGCCGGCCTCCCGCGCCTGTCCCGCGATGGTGGCCAGCGTGCCGCGCAGCACCAGCTGCTCCGGCCACGACGCCCGCTGCACCACGGCCGCGGCGGTCTCCGCCGGATAGTGCCGGCGCAGGTCGTCCATGGTGGCGTCCAGGTCGCCGGCCGAGAGGAAGATCGCCATCGTGGCGCGATGCGCAGCCAGGCCGGCGACGTCCTGCCCGGCAGGCACCGGCGTGCGGCCGGCCCGCCGGGTGATGATCACCGTCTGCGAGACTCCCGGGGCGGTCAGCTCGGTGGGCAGCGCCGCGGCGGCGGCGACGAAGGAGCTCACGCCGGGCACCACCGTGTACTCCATGCCCCCGGCATCCAGGGCGCGCATCTGCTCACCGATCGCGCCGTACAGGCTAGGGTCTCCCGTGTGCAGGCGCACGACCGCCTTGCCGGCCGCGTGCGCCCGGCTCATCACCTCCACCTGCTCGCCGAGAGCCATCCCGGCGCTGTCGTGCAGCTCGCAACCGGAGCGGGTCCAGCTCAGCACGGCCCTGGGCACCAGCGATCCCGCGTAGACGACCACGTCCGCCTCCTCGAGCAGGCGGCGGCCCCTGACGGTGATGAGCTCGGGGTCGCCGGGTCCGGCGCCGACGAAGTGGATCATGAGCGCGCCTCCTCAGACGGGGCGGCCGGCGGGGCGCCGGCGGCCCGATGCATCAGGACGGTGGTGAAGTACTCGCGGTCGCCGGCCCAGGCGCGCAGGTCGACGGTCACACTCTCGCCGGCCTGCGAAGCACGCCTCACGGCGACGACATCAGCGCCGGCGCGCTCGGCCACGTCGGCGAGAGCGTCGAGGTGCCGGCCGGACTTCATGAACACCACGTTGGGCGCCCACTGCAGCAGCGCACCTGCGTCCTCCGGCGGTTCGTCCGGCCACACCAGCAGCGGCTCGCGCCCCTCCGCCAGCGGCCGGCCGACGGCGGCGGCGCAGGCGGCCATGGCGGTCACGCCGGGGACGGTGCGCACGTCGGCCCCCGGCGAAAGTCGGCGCAGCGCCGCCAGCAGGTAGCTCCAGGTGCTGTAGAGCATGGCGTCGCCGAGCGTGATGAAGGCGGCGGAGCGGTCGGCGGCGGCGAGGCGCAGCAGCGTCGCCGCCGCCTCCTCCCACGCGGACCGCAGTACCGCCGGGTCCTCGGTCATGGGGAAGTGCGCCGTGTGCACGTCGCATCCCTCGGGCAGGTGCGGCCGTGCGATGCTGAGCGCCAGGCTGTCGCCCCCGCGGCGAGGCGCCGGCGCAAGCACGGCGCCGGCCTCGCGCAGCACGTCCACGGCGCGCACGGTGAGCAGCCCCGGGTCGCCGGGGCCGACGCCGACGCCGTAGATGACACCGGGCGTGGCGCCGCGCGGGTCGTCCGGCCTGCCGGTCTCCTGGCCGCGGCTCATCCGTCCTCCCCGAGCTCGGCACTCGTCACCCACACCGGATTGAGCGCGTCGAAGCGCAGCAGCGGGCCGGCGGGCACGCCGCGGGCCACACTGATCTGACTGCAGGTGAAGCCGGTCCACGGCGGCCGGCGCAGCGCCGCCGCCACCGCCGCGGTCGTCTCCAGGCAGGCGGTGTTGCAGACCACCCTGCCGGCTGGACGGAGCAGCGCCGGGAGGGCGTCCAGGATCGCCGTGAGGTTGCCCCCGCTGCCCCCGACGAGGATGCGGTCGAACGAGGCCGGCGCGAGGCCGGCGAAGGCCGCCGGCGCCTCGCCGGCCACGATCTCCAGGTTGGCGAGGCCGAAGCGCCGGACGTTCTCCCCGATCAGAGCCAGCGCCTTGGAGTCGCGCTCCAGGGCGACCACGCGGCCGGCGGGGCAGAGCAGCGCCGCCTCGACACTGAGGCTGCCGGTGCCGGCGCCCACGTCGAGCACCCGGTGGTCCGGCCGCAGCCGCGAGGCGGAGACGGTCAGCGCACGCACCTCGCTCTTGGTCATCGGGACCTCGGCGCGTGCGAAGAGTTCGTCCGGCAGCCCGGGCGGCACCGCGCCGCCCGGATGTCCGTCGGTCGGGCGTGTGGGGGTCATTCCTGGTCCTCCCGCTCGATGAAGACGACCGAGAGGCCGTCGAACTCGCCGGCGGCGATGCCGCTCGCGGCGCCGGCGGTGATGCGCTCGTCCGGCTCGCCGAGACGCTCGAGCACGGTGACGCGCGCCTCGATGCACGCGGCCGCCAGAGCCGCCGCAAGCGCCTGCGGCGTGCGGCTCGCGTCCGTGAGCGCCAGCACCCGGGGATGCTCGCGCGCCGCGGCGACGACCCCGTCCACGCTGAGGCCGTGCGCGCTGGCGAACCACAGGTCGTGCCACGGACGGCCCAGCCGCGCCGCGGCGAGCTGCGCCGAGCTGATGCCCGGCACGGTGACGATGTGGGCCTCGGGCAGCAGGCGGCGCAGGGCCACCGGGATGCCGAAGAACCCGGGATCGCCGCTGGCCAGCACGACGATGCGGCGACCGGCGTGCGCTCGCAGGGCGGCGGCGACCTCGTCCATGTCGCCGCCGACCACCACGCGCCCGACGCCCGCAGGGGCGAAGCGCTCGAGCTGCCGGCGTCCGCCCACCGCGACCTCGGCGCGGCGGATGGCGCGCCAGGCCGCCGGCGTGAGCCACTCGTCGGCGCCAGGACCGGTGCCGACCACGGTGAGGTCGAGGCGCGGCGTCGATGGAGCGGCCGACGCGGGCGCGGACTCGGTGGTCGCCGGGGCAGCGCGCAGCGCCGCCGAGCGACCGATCACCGCTCCCGCGTAATCCACGACGGCGCAGTCGCAGCGGGGCGCCGGGCCCTCGGCCGCGCGCCGGGCCG
>CAIYOD010000093.1 GCA_903927755.1 uncultured Thermoleophilia bacterium
GCAGTTCGTGCTGCTGAGCGACGTGCCCGAGCGGCCGGCGACCAGCGTGCCGCTCGTCGCCGAGTACGAGGAGCTCGTGGGGCGAAGCGCCGCTGCCTACGACTTCCCGGAGCTCGACGAGAACACGTGCGCCACGACCTTCTACACGACGGGTACCACGGGGCTCCCCAAGGGCGTCTCCTACAGCCACCGCCAGCTCGTGCTCCACACCTTGGCCGGCCTCTCGGCGATGGCGATGGCGCCGCGGCAGGGGGGCTTTCACCAAGACGACGTGTACATGCCGCTCACGCCCATGTTTCACGCCCATGCCTGGGGCTACCCGTACATGGCGACCGTGATGGGCGTCAAACAGGTTTACCCGGGACGCTACGAGCCGGCCGTGATCCTCGGCCTGATACAGAAGGAGAAGGTCACCGTCTCGCACTGCGTGGCCACCATCATGTACATGATCCTTGGGAGCCCGGCGAGCGCGCCGACCGACCTCTCCGGATGGAAGGTGATCATCGGCGGCGGGCCTCTGCCCAAGGCGCTGTGCAAAGAGGCCCTGGCCAGAGGCATCGACATCTACGGAGGCTACGGGCTCAGCGAGACCTGCCCCTTCATCATGAGCGCGCACCTGCCGGTGGACATGACCGACGTGGACGAGGAGCGCGAGCTGGAGATCCGCTGCAGGGCCGGCCGGCCGAACCCCCTGGTGGACCTGCGGGTCGTCGACGAGTCCATGGACGACGTCCCTCACGACGGCAGGGCCACCGGCGAGATCGTCGTGCGCGCCCCCTGGGTCACCATGGGCTACCTCAAGGACGAGCGCAGCTCCGAGGCGCTCTGGGCGCACGGCTATCTGCACACCGGCGACATCGGCAGCATCGACGAGCTCGGCTACCTGCAGGTCTGCGACCGCATCAAGGACGTCATCAAGACGGGCGGCGAGTGGGTCTCCTCGCTCGAACTGGAGAACATCATCGGCCAGCACCCCTCGGTCGGCGAGGTCGCGGTGATCGGCGTGCCCGACGAGAAGTGGGGCGAGCGCCCCCTGGCGCTGGTCGTGCTCAGGGACGGGGCCGCGGACGACGCTGCGGCGATCCGTGCCTTCGCGCTGGGGTACGCCGAGAAGGGCGTCGTCTCCCGATTCGCCGTACCCGACAGGATCGTGTTCGTCGGCGAGATCGACAAGACGAGCGTCGGCAAGCTGGACAAGAAGGTGCTGCGCGAGAAGTACGGCGCCTGAAAGACGGCACATGACTGCGGGTCCCGCAGAATCTCTTGAAGATTCGCTCTGGACCCGCAACTCATCCCGATATACGATTCATCGTCAGGATGAGGTACGGACAACATGCCAACGGGTCGGAGAGGCTACGGTCATGGTGAACACCACGCAACGCACACTCTTCCTGATGGGCAACGAGGCCATCGGCTACGGCGCCGTGCGCGCCGGAGCCGAGTTCGCGGCCGCCTATCCGGGCACGCCGTCCACCGAGATCCTCGAGACGGCCGCGGGCCTGGAGGGCATCCACGCCGAGTGGTGCGTCAACGAGAAGGTCGCCCTCGAGACCGCGGTCGGCGCGTCGCGCGCCGGCCTGCGCAGCCTCGTGACGATGAAGCACGTGGGCCTGAACGTGGCCGCCGACCCGCTGCTCACGCTCACCGAGACGGGCGTCGGCGCCGGGCTCGTCATCGTCAGCGCCGACGACCCCGGCATGAGCTCGTCGCAGAACGAGCAGGACAGCCGCCACTACGCCAAGTTCGCCAAGATCCCGATGCTCGAGCCGGCTGACAGCCAGGAGGCCTACGACTTCGTCGCCGAGGCCTTCGCCCTTTCGGAGGAGTTCGACACGCCGGTGCTGCTGCGCTCCACGACCAAGCTGTCTCACGGTCGCGGGCAGGTGCTCGAGCGGGATCCCGTGGCGTTCGAGAAGCGCGCCTACGAGAAGGACATCGCCAAGCACATGATGGTGCCGCAGTGGGCGCGCCTGCGCACGCGCTTCATCATCCAGCGGCTTGAGCGTCTGCGCGAGCGCGCCGAGGAGTCGCCGCTCAACACGCTCGAACCCGGCACGATCGACTTCGGCATCATCGCCTCGGGCGTCGTGTACCAGTACGCGCGTGAGGCCTTCCCCGAGGCCTGGTTCCTCAAGCTGGGGATGTCGTTCCCGCTCCCGTACCACAAGGTCGCGGAGCTCTACGAGAAGGTGTCGCGAGTCGCCGTCGTCGAGGAGCTCGACCCGTTTGTCGAGGAGCAGGTCCGCATGCTCGGCCTGCCGGTCATCGGCAAAGAGGCCATCCCGGCCGACGGCGAGCTCGACCAGGACATCGTCTTCGCCGCGCTCGAGCCGTATCTCACGAGCCCGGCGCCGCAGCGCCGCAGCCCGGTCTTCCCGCCGGCGCCCCGCCTCTCCGACCCCAAGCCGGAGTCCGGCCTGCCGGTGCGTCCGCCGGTGCTGTGTCCCGGCTGCCGGCACCGCTCGGTGTTCACGGCGCTCAAGCGTCACAAGCTGGCCGCCATGGGCGACATCGGCTGCTACATGCTCGGCGCCGACCCGCCGCTGCTGGCCCTCGACAGCTCGCTGTGCATGGGCGCCAGCGTCGGCATGATGGCCGGCTTCAACGAGGCGCTGGGACGCAAGGCGGCGGTCGCCGTCCTCGGCGACTCCACGTTCTTCCACTCCGGCATCACGCCGCTCATCAGCGCCTCGTACAACCAGGCCGAGGGTCTCGTGCTCATCCTCGACAACCGCACCACGGCCATGACCGGCCACCAGGGCAACCCCGGCTCGGGGATCAAGCCGGACATGACCGAGGGCCCGGCGATCGACCTGCAGGAGCTGTGCGACGGGCTCCGCGTACGCTGCACGACCGTCGACGCCAAGGACTACCCTGCCCTCGAGGCGGCCATCAAGACCGAGGTCCAGACGCCCGGACTGGGCGTGCTCATCGCCAGGGCGCCCTGCGCCTTGCTGACGCGCGAGAAGTCGGGCGAGGTCCTGGTCGACGAGGGGCGCTGCAACCTCTGCGGCCTGTGCCTGGACATCGGCTGCCCGGCCATCGCCCCCACCGCGAACGCGGTCAGCATCCTCGACTCGTGCACCGGCTGCGGCCTCTGCATCGAGGTGTGCAAGCGGGGGGCGCTCAGTCTTGCTGATGGCGTATCCGGAGGCGCATCGTGAACGACGTCACCACCGTCGCCCTCGTGGGCGTGGGCGGTCAGGGCATCCTCCTGGGCGCAGCCATCCTCTCTCAGGCCGCGTCGGCCGAGGGCCTGCACGTCAAAGCGAGTGAGGTCCACGGCATGGCCCAGCGCGGCGGCAGCGTCGTCAGCACCGTGCGCTTCGGCGCGCACGTGTGGTCGCCGGTCTCCCCGCAGCGCGCCGACGTCGTCATCGCCACCGAACTGCTCGAAGGGCACCGCGGC
>CAIYOD010000094.1 GCA_903927755.1 uncultured Thermoleophilia bacterium
CGGACGCGGAATACACCGAGAGCCACGCGCTCGCCGAGGCAGCCAAACGCGTGCCCAAGGGCGTCATCTGCCTGCTCTCTGCGCTTCGCTACCACGACATCACCACGCAGCTCCCCTGGGAGGTGTGGGTGGGCATCGGCAGCAAGGCCTGGGCTCCGCGCGAGAGCGGCTCGGCTCTGCGCGTGATCCGCTACTCTGCCGCGACGCTGGCGCTCGGCGTCGAACACCACACCGTCGAGGGTGTGGACGTCGCGATCTTCGATCCCGCCAAGACGGTGGTCGATTGCTTCAAGTACCGTGGCACGGTGGGGTTCGATGTGGCTCTGGAGGCCCTCCGGGATTGCTGGCGACGTCACCTTGCGACCATGGACGAGCTCTGGCGCTACGCGGAGGCCTGTCGCATGACCAACGTCATGCGGCCGTACCTCGAGTCCCTGCTGTGAGTGACCGCGCGCCGACAGACCTGCCCGCTTCCGTCGCGCGGCGGCTCAAGAACCAGGCGCAGAACAAGGGCCAGGAGGTCGCCCGCGCCTTCGAGCGGTTCGCCCTCGAGCGCTTTCTGTACAGGCTGTCGGTGTCTGAGCATCGCGACCAGTTCGTGCTCAAGGGCGCGATGCTGTTCGCGCTGTGGGAAGACGAGCCGCATCGGCCCACGCGTGACATCGACCTGCTCGGCTTCGGAGAGGATTCGGCCGAGAGGATGGCTCGCGTGTTCACCGAGGTGTGCACGGCGAGCGTGGAGCCGGACGGCGTCGTCTTCGACCCAGGGAGCGTCACCGTGAGCGACATCCGCGTCGGCCAGACGTACCAAGGCAAGCACGTCGACATTGCAGGAAGAATGGGCAAGACGCGTCTGCCGGTGCGCATCGACATCGGGTTCGGCGACGCCCTCTCTGCTCCGGGGCCGATGGCGGACTACCCCACGCTGCTCGAGTTTCCCGCACCGCGGCTGAGGGTCTACCCCGCCGCGTCGGTCATCGCCGAGAAGGTCCACGCGATGGTGGAGCATGGCATGCTCAACAGCCGCATGAAGGACCTCTACGACCTTACGGCTCTGCCGGCCCGGCTTTCCTTCGCGGGCGAGGAGCTTGTGGCGGCGCTGCACGCGACGTTCGGACGTCGCGGGACGCCGCTTTCCGAGCGGCTCCCTGCGCCGCTCACGCAGGAGTTTGCCACCGACGCCACGAAGCTCGCCCAATGGCGAGGCTTTCTGAGACGCACGCGGCTGGCCGAAGCCGAGCTCGGCGAGGTGGCCGCCGCTCTGCGGCGTTTCCTCGCCGAGCCGTACCTCGCCGCCTCGCGCGGCGAGCCGTTCGCCAAGCACTGGCCCGCCGGAGGGCCGTGGGGCTGACGCAGGGGGTCTGATGCCGGCCGATCACAGGGAGATCGCCTTCGAGGCCGCCATCGAAGAGAGCTTGCTCACCCATGGCGGCTTTCTCAAGGGCGACCCCGAGGCGTTCGACCGGGAGCTTGCTCTGGACCGCGGCGAGCTGTTCGCCTTTCTGCGCGGCTCGCAGGCCAAGATCTGGGCCAAGCTCGAAGGCCTCCTTGGCCCGCAGACCGAGGCCACCGTCCTCGACAACCTCCTCGGCGCCCTCGCGGCGCGCGGCTCGCTCGACGTGCTGCGTCACGGCTTCAAGTGCTACGGCAGGCAGCTCCGCCTCGCCTTCTTCGCCCCCGCCCACGGCATGAACCCCGAG
>CAIYOD010000095.1 GCA_903927755.1 uncultured Thermoleophilia bacterium
GCGGTGGTCGCGGCGGAACCGGCGGCTCCGGCCGCCATGCCGCCGCCGGCGCCCGCAGGCGCCGAGGCCGCGCTCGAGGGCGCGAGCACGAGCTGCTCGAGCGCCTTCTCCGTCTCCGCCTTCGCGCTCACGGTGATGGGGTAGACGATGCTGCCGGAGGTGACGCTGCCGGCGCCGGTGGTCACGTTGGCCTGGGTGATCGCCGTCATGATCTGCGTGGGCGTCACGCCGAGCGCCGCGACTTCTTCCGGCTTCAGCTGGATGTTCAACTGCATCTGCTGGACGCCCGAGAGAGTCACGGCCTGTACGCCCTCGACCGCCTGAAGGCGGGGCACCACGCGCGTGCCGAGCAGCGTCGCCAGCTGTTCGGCCGGCAGGGAAGACGTCACCGCCAGCTGCACGACCGGCATGCTCCCGAAGTTGAGCGTGGCGACCTCTGGAGCCATGGCCGTGGCGGGCAGCATCTGCTGCACGCCCGACACGGCCTGCTGCACCTCGGCCTCCTTGGCCTTCATGTCGGTGCCGAACTCGTACTCTATGGTGATGATGCTCATCCCGTCGTTCGAGAACGAGTCGAACTCCTTCACGCCGCTCGAGGTCTTGATCGCCTGCTCGAGCGGCGTCGTGATGTTGCGCTCCACGTCCTTGGGCGACGAGCCCTGGTCGATGGTCAGCACAGTGAGATACGGGAACGTGAGGTCCGGGATCAGCTCCTGCTTGAGCGAGGTGATCGCGTAGGCCCCCAGGAGGAGGACGGCCAGGACGGCCAGGCCGACGATGGAACGGTTGCGGAGCGAGAACTTCGTCAGCCAGCTCAAGGGGTGCCTCCAGTGTGCAGTGGGGAGAGGCCGCCGGCGCCGGCGGCCTCAGTCGTTGGCTCGTTCGTGCGGCGCTCGCGCCAGCGGGCCAGCAGGGTGGGCAGCTCGGCCTCGATGAACGCGGCGAACTCCAGGAGATCGTGCATCAGCGCGTAGTTGGACTGTGATTGGTCGCGGCCGGCGACCGTCTGCAGGCCGCGCGCGATCAGCCGGTGCATGGTGTGGATGTGGTCGATGGGGAGGATCTCGTCGGGGTCGGCGGGCAGCGCGCGGTAGAAGTCGCCGCGCTGCCCGGGCTCGCCGACGCGCTCGATGAAGCGGCTCTGCAGGAGCAGGCGGGCGGCGCCGCTCACGGCGGCTTTGCTCACGCCCAGGCCCTCGGCGATCTCGGTCAGCGACTGGACGGGCGGGTCGGAGAGGAGCAGCCATCCGGAGACCCGCCCGGTCATCCGGGTGCCCCCCATCTGCTCTTGCAGCAGCCCGAACTCCTCGATGAGCTCGCGCTGTTCCGTCGTCATCTCGGCGCGCATCGGCGACCGCCCCTCTCCACTCTGCTCGACAACAAGAACGTAAACTACAGAGTGAATGAAGTGAACGCAACCGTGCGCAGCGACGTATGGCGAAGCGGTCAGGGAGGAGTCAGTCGACGCCGGCGAGGAGTCAGTCGACCCCGGCGAGGGTGGCCAGCCGGTCCGCGAGTTCGATGGTCTCGTCGCGGACCGTCAGCTGTTCCAGCCAGCGGGTGGGGATGCCGGACTCGCCCCAGACGGCGCCGGCGAGCGCACCGGTCGTGGCCCCGGCGGCGGTGGCGTCGTTGCCCATGTTCGCGGCCATCGTCACCGCATGCTCGAAGTCGGCGGCGTGGAGCACGGTCCAGAGTGCCGTCTGCAGGGTGTCGAGGACGAACGACGAGCTGATGATCTCCTCCGCCTCGGCGGCCGGGGTGTCGCGCAGCACGGCGCTCACGCGCTTGTCCTCCAGGTCGAAGGTGTGGGCGATGGCCGGGATCTCTTCGGCGAGGTCACCGGCCAGAGCCGCGCAGATGAGGTCGTTGAACGCGGCGCACGACCAGCCGGCGAGCCGGTCGAAGTGGGTGAGGGTGGACTCGCGATGCGAGAACTCGTGGCGCGTCGGCGCGTCGCCGCTATAGAGGAGCCCGACCGGGGCGCAGCGGATGAGGCTGCCGTTGCCGGCGGTCGGCCCGCCCAGGATCTCGAAGGCGCGACGTGACGCGACATCCCAGTGCGTGCCTGAGCGGTAACTGATGAGCGCGGCGCGCACCGTGAGACTCACGTGACGCGGCTGGCTCTCCAGCCACGCGCCATAGCGGGCCATGATGTCCTCGGGCTCGAAGCGGCCGTTGTCGGCGAGGCTCTCCGCCAGGCAGAGCATCATCTCGGTGGCGTCGGTGATCTCACCGGGTTCGACGTCGTAGACGCCGCCGCCGATCATCTCGGTGATGACCCCGTACTTCTCGACGACCTGCTCGGCGGTGAGGAACTCCGCGGGCGCGCCCAACGCCTCGCCGGCGGCGAGGCCGAGCAGCGTGCCCCGGAAGCGGTCGCGAAGGACGTCCGCGGAGGGCGCGGGAGTCACGCGAGCAGGTCCCTGACGAGCCGCTCGAAGAAGAGCGCCTGGTAGGTGACGTCCTCGATCATGATGCGCTCGTCCGGCTCGTGGTCGCGGCCGCCGTCCATGGCGTGGAAGCTCTCGGCGAGGAACGGCGCGAATCCGTAGGCGATGCAGTCCGGGAAGGCTTCGCGCACCCAGCGCGAGTCAGTGAAGCTGCCCGAGGTCATCGGCGCGAGGACCGCGTCCGGGACGTCGCGCTCGAGGACGCGCGCGATGCTCTCGCTGAACGGCGTCTCGGCCGGCGACGCGTTGGGGGTCGTCACGTCGACCCACTCGAACTCCCACTGGACGTCGAGCGGGTCGAGCAGGGTCGCCACGTAGGCCTCGACGTCCGTGTGGGTCATCTCCGGAAGGATGCGGCAGTCGATGCATGCCTCCGCCCGCGTCGGGATCACGTTGACGGCCTTGCCTGCGTCGAGGACCGTGGGGGTGAGGGTCGCGCCGAAGAGCGGCTCGATCAGCCCGGCGACGACGGGATCGAGCCGGCGGAGCTCGGCGCCCGCGGCGCGCGCCCGGGCTGGATCCTTGAGCCGCGCGGCGAGCGCCGCATCGGGCACGAGCACGTCGACGAAGCGCGCCGTCGTGCCCGAGACGATCGCCGGCGGGTCGGCGAGGCCGAGCGCGATGACGGCGCGCGCCAGGTCGATCACGGCGCTGCGCTCCTTCTCCGGCACAGACCCGTGGCCGCCGCGGCCGCGGGTCCGGATGCGGAACTGGGCGAACGCCTTCTCGCCGACGGCGAGCAGGAACACCTTGCGACCGTCCACCGGCAGCCACAGGCCGCCCATGCCCTCGTTCAGGAGGTAGTCGGCGCGCAGCGCCTCCGGCCGGTGCTCGCAGAGCCACTGCACGCCGCAGAACTCGCCGTCCTCCTCATCCGCCGTGGCGGCGTACTTGAGGGTGCCGGCGAACGACGCGCCCGAGCGCTTGAGCCGGGCGAGGGCGACCGCCTCGGCGGCCACCTGGTTCTTCATGTCGGTGGCGCCGACGCCCCAGACGAACCCGTCCTTCACGACGCCGGCGAACGGCGGCACGCTCCACTCGCCGGCGTCGGCGGGGACGACGTCGAGGTGGCCCATCATGGTCAGCGTGGGGCCCGGTCGCGCGCCGTCCAGCCGGGCCACGAGGCTCTGCCGGTCGGGGAGTTCGCCGTCGAGCTCGCTCGCGATGCCGTTCTCCGCGAGATACGCCTGCACGACGCGGGCCGCCTCGGTCTCGTTGCCGTTGGTCGTGTCGATGCGGAGGAGCGCGGTGAACAGCCCGAGGACCTCGTCCTCGAGAGCCTGCCAGTCGTGCTCGTCCAGACCGTACCTGACCACGGTCACCGTCCTTGAAAGAGGGGTGAAGCGACGTTCCGCGCCCTCATGATAGCCGTCTGTACTTCGCCCCGCGAGTCTCGTAGGCTCGACCGCAGGCTAGCTATCGTCTGAGCGCGCAGGAGGGAAGATGAAGATCGCCGTCGTGGGTGCGGGCGCCATGGGCCGCTGGGCCGTCAAGGAACTGGGGCTGAGTCCCGAGGTCACTGAGATCGTCGTGGGGGACTTCAACGAGGAGCAGGCCCGTGAGGTGGCCGCCGGTCACGGTGGAGGCAAGGCCGCCGGCCGCTTCGTCGACGCCCGCGACCAGCAGAGCGTGCAGGGCACCATCGCCGGCTGCGACGCCATGGTCAACGCGACGCAGCACTTCTGGAACATCACCGTGATGCACGCCGCGGCCGCGGCGGGCGTGCACTACACGGACATGGGCGGCCTGTTCCACGTGACCAAGCAGCAGGTCGAGCTGCACGAGGAGTTCCGCCGCGCCGGCGTCACCGCCGTCATCGCCATGGGCGGCGCCCCCGGCGTCACCAATATCCTCGCCAAGTACGGCGCCGACCGTCTCGACGTGGTCGAGGAGGCGCACGCCCTGTGCGGCAATGTCGACGACACCGACTGGAGCAGCTACGACGGCTGGGTCGTCCCGTATTCGCTCGAGACGCTGTGCGACGAGTTCAGCGTCGTCGCCCCCGAGTTCATCGACGGGCATTGGGTGATGGACATCACCGGGGGAGAGGGGCAGGAGGACCTCGACTTCGGCGAGCCGGCCGGCATGCTCGAGGCGCACTACACGATCCACTCCGAGCCCTTCACCTTCTGGCATGCGTGGAAGGACCAGGGGCTCAGATCGGCGACCTTCAAGCTCGCGCTGCCGGAGGAGTTCACGGACCAGATGCGCTTCCTCAACAGGATCGGCATGACGCGCACCGACGACGTCGAGGTGAAAGGCGTGCACGTGCGGCCGCGCGACGTGCTCCTCAAGGTCGTGAGCGAGATCCCGCGACCCACCGATGTCGTGCTCGACGACGTCGACTACCTGCTCGGGGTGGTGCGCGGGCTCAAGGACGGGCGCCGGGTGGAGTGGCGCGTGCGCGCCACCGTCCCGGCACACAGAGAGCACGGCGCCGGCGGCGGCGACATCGACACGGGCATCCCGCCGGCCATCGTGGCCCGCATGCTGGCGCGCGGCGACATCGCCGGCCCCGGCGTGTTCGTGCCCGAGCAGGTCGTCCCGTGCGAGGCGTTCTTCGCCGAGTTCTCGCGCTGGGGAGTCACCGTCGACGCGCAGATGCGCGAGTTGCTCGCCACGCCCGGCTGACCCGACGCGCCTGCGGCGCGCCTGCGCCGGGCGCGCCAATCGGTTTCGTCACCGGCGACCCCGGAAAGGCTCGGGGGGACGGTCTCGGAGCGGGGCTGACGGCAACGAGCTCCGGGGCCGCCGGGAGGAGAGATGGCTCACCTGAACGCCCTCGTCGTCGACGATTCGTCGGACGACGCGGTGCTGCTGCTGCGGGAGCTTCGCCGCGGCGGCTACGACTTGGACACTCGCGTCGCCGCGACTCGCGACGACGTCCGTGACGCCCTGTCGCGCACGTGGGATCTCGTGGTCATCGATCACAATCTGCCGGGCTTCAGCGGCCTCGAGGCGCTCGCGCTCGTCCGCGGATCCGACGCGGAGGTCCCTGTCGTGTTCGTCTCCGGCACCGTCGGGGAGGAGGCGGCCGTGGCCGCCATGAAGGCCGGCGCCCAGGACTTCATCCTCAAGGACAACCTGGCGCGCTTCGTGCCCGCGGTCGAGCGCGAACTGAGAGAGGCCGCCGTCCGCCGCCAGGCGCTGCGGGCCGACGACACGCTCCAGAGCACCATCGACCTGCTCGAGCGCACGGTCCAGGGGGCGATCCAGACGCTGGCGTTCCTCGCCGAGACCCGAGACCCCTACACCGCCGGCCACCAGCGCCGCGTCACCGAGCTCGCCGAGGCGATCGCCGGGGCGATGGGCGTGAATGGTGAGCGGCGGCACCTGATCCACGCGGCAGGCACGCTGCACGATCTGGGGAAGACCGCCGTGCCCACGGAGATCCTCACCAAGCCCGGCCGGCTCACCACCGCCGAGTTCGACCTGATCCGCGTGCATCCGCGCACAGGCTACGAGATCCTCGCCGGCATCGAGTTCCCCTGGCCGGTGGCTGACGTCGTCCTCCAGCATCACGAACGGCTCGACGGTTCCGGCTACCCGGGCGGTCTGGCGGCACCGGGTATCAAGCTCGAGGCGCGCATCCTGGCCGTCGCGGACGTGGTCGAGGCGATGTCCTCGCACCGCCCGTACCGGCCGGCGCTCGGCCTCGATCAGGCCCTCGGCGAGATCGAGACCAACCGCGGCCTCCTGTACGACGCCGACGTCACCGACGCCTGCTGCGGCCTGTTCGCGGACGGGTTCTCGTTCAGCTGATCTCGAGCTGCGTCTGCGGCGGCAGCGTCTCCACGCCGAGCAGGTGCGCCATGCGCCGCGCGTTCTGCATGCCCCAGTCCTCGTAGTTGTTGTTGAAGAGGACGTGCACGGCCTGGGTCTGGGCGGCGAGCTCGCGGACGCGCGGGACCCACTCCTCGAGCTCGTCGTCGCCGTAGAGGTACTTGAAGCGATCGGATGCCGCGCCGGTCCGGCTCTCCCACGTGCCGGCGTTGCGGCCGTGGAGGCGGACGATGGCGAGCGGTGCCGTCACGGCGGTCAGCGGGGGAGTGCTGTTCGGGAACCCCTGAGGCTCGTCGACGGCCACGTACGTCAGCCCGGCCTCCTCCAGCAACCGCAGCGTCGCGGCGGCGGAGTCGTCGTCCATCCAGCCGCCGCCGCGGAATTCGACCGCCAGTGGCCAGCCCGGCAGGCGGTCCGGCAGCCGCCGCAGGTACTCCCGGTTCTCGCGGGAGCGGCCGAACCAGGGCGGGAACTGGAACAGGACGGCGCCCAGCTTGCCGGCGGCGGCGAGCGGCCCGAGCGCCTCGCGGTGCAGTTGCCACACGAGCTCCATCTCGCGCTCGTGGATGTCCCTCGCGTAGACCGAGCGCTTGGCGCGCGCCTCGTCAGGAAGGCGGTTGCGCAGCCAGTCGGGCAGACGGTCGGGAGCGGCGGCGTGGTGGGTGAGCCACGCGAACGCCTTGACGTTGAAGACGAAGCCGGCAGGGGTGCGCGCCGCCCAGAGCTCGCTGTTGCGGGCCGACGGCGGCGCGTAGTACGTCGAATCCACCTCGACGATGTCGAACTGGCCGGCGTAGTAGCGCAGACGAGCCTCGGCGCTGGAGATCCCTCGCGGGTAGAAGCGTCCGCAGGCGACCAGGGTGGGATCGGTCCAGGAGCAACTGCCGACGAGGATCTGTGCTGGCATCATGGCCCTCCGCTCGAGGTCGTTGCGCGGCGTACCAACGTTGTACCACGGTCCGGCTCCGGCCTATACTCCCGGCGAAAGCTCAGTCGGCGCCACGGTCTCTGCAGACCACGGCCTCGGGCTCTTGGAGGCAGATGAAGGGGGCGCCGCCGATGGGCGGGCTGCATCACGCGGGCCCGCCCATCGTCATGAAGCACGCCGGCCGGGCTCGCGTTGACCGCCCGGCTCGCGACCACCTATAATCGCGGTCCCTCCGTGTCGGAATGGCGGAATTGGTAGACGCGCTAGGTTGAGGGCCTAGTGAGGGTTTAACCTCATGGGGGTTCAAGTCCCCCTTCCGACACCACTCTTCTCCCTCTCCGTTTCGCGCCCGCGCTCACGCGCGCTCGCTCAGAGGCCGCGCCACAGAGGCAGGCCGGTTACTTCGTCGAACTCGCGCTCGAGCGGCTCGCCGACGAGCTCCTGCAGGAGCAGTTCGCAGGCGAAGATGACGCAGCCCGGCGCCACGTGGCCGCCGACGCACGCACCGTCGTGTCCGGCCAGCGTGGCGTGCGCATGCACGGCGGTGGCGCCGTCCCTCCGCGAGACGTTGCCGAGCAGCCCGACCAGCTCGACGGGCTGGTCCACGGCGAACTCGCCGTACTCGTGGGACGTCTGGTCGTAGAAGGCGAGCCGGGCGGTCTGCAGCGCGCCGATGGCGCGCAGCTCCGCCGCCCGCATCCCGTGAGCGTCCGCCACGGCGGCGATCTCCTCCAGCAGGTCGCCGCCGTGTGGCAGCCGTGCCACGACGCGTCTGCCGCGTCCGTACTCTCGTGCTCCCATCGCGCATCCTCCGGAGGTGTGTCCGCCGGCCCGCCGCCGGCTCTTCGCCGGAGTGTACAACGAGGGCGACGGCGTCCGGCTGCGTCCGGCCGCCGGTCCCGTGTCAGGGGCACTCGCCGAGGGTAAGAGCGGGTACGAGCATGACGATCATCGATCCAGAGCACTCCGCGGAGGCATGAGCATGAGCGAGACCCGCAACCTGCGCCATCCCGCGTCGGGCGACGTCCAGCAGTGGCGCGCCGACTTCGACGAGCTCGAGCTGCGCATGGACGCTCTGAGGCAGGCGTTCACCGAGGGAGTCCGGTCCTTCACCATGACCGACGAGATCGTGGAGCGCATCCACGCGCGCTTCGACGACGTCGGCGAGCAGGTGCACCGGATGCGCTGCGAGTATCCGTTCGGCGGCTGGCCGGGCCAGGAAGCGTGCCGTTTCGAGCCGCCCGTGACCTACGACAGCGACGCGCGCCCGGGCCAGGACTGATACGTGTGACCGGCCGGGACCCGGGAGTCAGCACGGAGGTCCGTGGCGAGGTGTGCGTGATCCGCTGCGGCGGCGTCGAGGGCGGCCGTCTCGCTTCGGAGTTGCCTGACGAGGTGGAGCGCTGCCTGGTGTCCGGAGCCTCCGCCGCCGTCGTGGACCTCGACCCGTGGGGCCCGATCGACGACGAGGGTCTGATGGCGCTCCGCGCCGCCGCCACGGCGTTCGAGTCGGCCGGCGGCGAGCTGGTCGTGGCGGTCGAAGAGCCCGAGGCCCGGGCGGCGCTCGCGGGGGCCGGGCTCATGCGAGCCGTGCCTCCGGTACCGGGCCCGCCCGAAGGCGATGCCGACGCTCCCATAGGCGTCGGCATCCGGCCGCGCTGGGAGCATGAGTTCACGTTCCCGGCCACGACGCGTCAGCTGCGCGCGGCGCGACGACGGGTGGCCGCGTTCGCCGAGGTCGCCGGCCTGGAGGGCGCCGATCTCTTCGAGCTCAACGTGGCGGTGGCGGAGGCGCTCGCCAACGCCGTCGTCCACGGGTCGCCGAACGGGGCGGACGACGACGTGCACGTGCGCTTCTTCTGCTACGAGGACGAGGTCGCAGTCGAGGTTGTGGACGGGGGAGAGGGGATGGCGGCGACGCCCATCTGCGCCCCGCCCGATGCCGCCACCAGCGGACGAGGGATCCACTTCATGCGTGCTCTCGCCGACGCCGTGCACTACACGTGCGGGCCGCTGGGCACGCGGGTACTGTTGGTCAAGCAGCGTTCGTAGGGGAGCAGCCGGCGCCGTTGGGCATCGGCCGCAGCAATGGGCCAGGCTCCGCGCCGGGTGGCGACGGGCCGAAGGAGACGGGGCGAGACGGAGTGACGGGCGCGGAAGGACGCGGAGGAGCGGCCGCGGCCGCCGGGGAGCGGAGCAGCGGCGTGCGCCGTCCCGGGCGGGGCCTGCTCATTCCCGGCATCATCTTCGTGATCCTTGCGGTCGTGGTGGCGCTGCTTGGCTGGGCGATCTTCGAGGGCCAGGCCTCGGACATGCGCCGGGAGAGCTCCGGAGCTCTCCTCGCCGTACAGAAGGTCCAGAGCGAACAGGTCTCGCGCTGGTTTGTGGACGAACTGCACGACGCGATGCTGCTGGGGTCGGCGCCGGCTCTCACCGAGGGGCTGGGGCGCTACATCGACCAGGGTGCGTCCGGTCCCTTGCCGAGTGAGCTCGTCAACGAGCTCGAACTCTACCGGCTGGGGCACGACATCACCTCGATCAGCGTCCTCGACACCTCTCTGCGCACGGTCGCCGTGTCGCCGGAGTCGTCGGCGGCGGCGAGCGATCGCGATCAGGCCCTCGCCGCGAAAGCGGTGGCCCAGGGCCGGGCGACGTTCTCGGACCTGTACGTCCGACCGGGGGGCGCGGTGGTGATGGATTTCGCCGCGCCCGTGCGCCGCGAGACGGCCTCGCGGCCGGCGTACGTCGGCGCGATCGTGTTGCATCAGGAAGCGGAGTCGGTCCTGTTCCCCCTTCTGCAGGCCTGGCCGCCGTCGCTGCGGACGGGCGAGAGCGTCCTTGCCGTCGTGCGCGGGGACAGGGTCATCTCCCTCAACCCCTTGCGCCTCACCGACACAGAGCCACTGTCTCTCTCCCGGCCGCTGACCGACACGGATCTGCCCGTGGTGATGGCCGCGCGCGGGCGCCACGGCATCGTGCAGGGCGTCGACTACCGGGGCGAGCCCGTCCTGGCGGCCGTCGGCAAGGTTCCCGGCACGCCCTGGTATCTCGTCGCCAAGCAGGATGTCGCGGTGATCGATCAGCCCGTCCGCGACCGCGGGCTCGCGACGCTGGCCTGGGTCGTCGGTCTCGTCGTGCTCGCCGGCGTCGTCATCCTCCTGTACTGGCGCGGCCGTGAGACGCGCGGCCTGCGCGAACTGGTGGCCGTGGAGCGTGAGCGGGGCCGTGCGGAGGCGCGCTACGCGGCGCTCATGCAGGAGGCCAAGGAGATCGTGCTCCTGCTCGACCGGGAGAATCGGATCGTGGAGGCGAACGACTACGCCCTGGCGACGTACGGTTACTCGCGCGACCAGCTCATCGGCAAGGATGCGGACATCTTCCTCGTGCCTCAGATGGGTGTCACGGTCGCGGACCGGACGCGCCAGCTGGACGAGGCCGGCGGGCACCTCACCTTCGAGAGCCTGCACAGGCGCAGTGACGCGGTGGAGTTCCCGGTCGAAGTAAGGCTCAGCTACGTGAGCATCGAAGGCGAGGAGTACCTCCTCGAGGTCGTCCGGGACATCGGCGAGCGCAAGGCGGCGGACGCCGCGTTGCGCGACAGCGAAGCGCGCTACAGGACCCTGTTCGAGAACGCGCTGAGCGGCTTCGCGCTGCACGAGATCGTCCTCGACGAGGCGGGTGTGCCAGTCGATTTCGTCATCCTGGCCGCCAACCCAGCCTTCGAGACGCAGACCGGGCTGGCCGTGGCCGATCTGGTCGGCCGGAGGGGTCTCGACGTCATCCCGGGGCTCGCCGAGACCGGCCTCGTCGAGAGGTTCGGCCGGGTCGCGCTGACCGGCGAGCCGGAACGCTTCGAGACCTACGCGTCCCATCTCGGGCGCCACCTCGATCAGCAGGTCGTGTCGCCGCGCCGCGGGCAGTTCGCGCTCCTCGTCCTCGACACCACGGAACGGCGCGAGGCGGAGGAGATCGTCTCGGGCTTCTTCGGCAGCTCGCCCGTCGGGCTCTTCATCCTCGACCGCGAACTGCGCTATGTCCGCGTCAACGAGACGCTCGCCGCTCTCAACGGCGTGACCGCGGACGAGCACATCGGCAAGACGGTCCGCGAGACGGTGCCGCTCGTCGCCGACGCCCTCGGGCCGGCGATGCGCGAGGTCATCGAGACCGGTGACAAGGTGCACAGGGTCGAGATCACGGGCGAGAGCCCCGCGAGTCACGAATCGCGCTCCATGATGGTGAGCGTCTTCCCCATCACTGCTTTGGAGGGCCGCGTCGAATTCGTCGGGGGCGTGGTCGTCGACATCACGCCCGTCAAGCGCGCCGAGCGGGAACTCGAGGAGAACAAGGCGTTCCTCGAGCGCGTCCTCGGCGTCACGCCGGACCTCATCTACATCTTCGATATCGTCGAGCAGCGCAACGTGTTCTCCAATCGGGAGATGCTCGACGTCCTCGGCTTCAGTCCCGAGGACATCCTGGCGATGGGCAGCGACGTGCTCCCGCGCATCCTCCACCCCGACGACCGGGAGCTCATGGCAGGCCACCACCTCCGCGCACGGTCGCTCGCCGACGGCGACGTACTCGAAGTCGAGTACCGCATGCGGCATGCGAACGGCGAGTGGCGCATCCTTCACGGTCGCGACACCGTCTTCGCCCGCGACGAGGGCGGGGAGGTGACGCAACTCGTGGGCACTGCGCAGGACGTCACCGACCAGCGGCACGCCGAGGCGGACCTGGTGCGGTTCTCCCAGCGCTTCGAGGCGACGGTGATGGCGTCGCCGCTGGCCATCGTCGCCCTCGATGCGCAGGGGCGCGTGCAGCTCTGGAACCCTGCCGCCACGGCGGTGTTCGGGTGGTCCGCGGAAGAATCCATAGGCGGGCCGGCCAGGTTCATCCCGCCGGAGTCGCTGGAACAGGCAGAAGCGTTGCAGCGCCGGCTCGCAGCCGGCGAGCAGTTCTCCGGCCTGGATCTGCCCTGCGTGCGCAAGGACGGCCGGCGCATCCACACGAGCGTCTCTCTCGCGCTGATGCGCGATGAGGATGCCGCGCCCGCCAGCGCGCTCATGATCGTCGAAGATGTGACCGAGCGCCGGGCGAACGTGGTCCGCCTCGCCCGGCTGACGCGCCTGTATCAGGTGCTCAGCGCGGTGACGGAGACGATCTCGGAGGAGCGGGACCCGGAGAAGTTGTACGAGAAGGTGTGCCGCATCGTCGTGGAGCAGGGCGGCTTCAGCCTCGCCTGGGTGGGCAAGAAGCGCCGGAACGGGCTCGTGCAGGTCCTCGCCGGCGCCGGCATCGAGGGCGCCGCCGAGGAGATCGCCGTCGACACCAGGGCCCCTGCCGGTGAGCTGTCCGCCGTCGGCGTCGCCATCACCGAGGGGCGTGGCGACACGAGCGCGGACGTCCTCGCCGATCAGAGGATGGCGCCCTATCGCGACCATGCCCGGAAGTGGGGGCTGCGTTCGGTGGCGGCCGTGCCGATCGTCATCGACGGCCGCCACGACCACGCCCTCGCCATCTACTCGAGCGAGCCCGGGCGCTTCGACGCCGAAGAGGTCGCCCTGCTCGAGCGTCTGGCCGCCGACGTCGGCTTCGCCATCGAGGCGGCCGGCAAGGAGCGGGCGCGGCGCAAGGCCGAGCGACAGCTCGAGGCGCTCAACGCCGACCTCGAGCGGCGCGTGCGCGCCCGCACCGACGCGCTGGAAGACGCCAACGCCGAGCTCGAGTCCTTCAGCTACTCGGTGTCGCACGACCTTCGGGCGCCGCTGCGCGCCCTGGACGGCTTCAGCCTCGCACTCCTCGAAGACTACGGCGATCGGCTCGACGGCGAGGCGGCGGACTACCTCGGCCGGATCCGGGGCGCGTCCCAGCGGATGGCGCGGCTCATCGACGACCTCCTGATGCTGTCGCGGGTGACCCGCCGCGGCATGACCTGGGAGCAGGTGGACCTGTCGGCGCTGGCGCGCGCGATCGGCAGGGAACTCGCCGACGACCAGCCGGGGCGGCAGGTCACCCTGACCATCATGCCGAAGATGGCGGTCGACGGGGACGCCCAGCTGCTGGACGTGGCGCTGCGCAACCTCCTGGGCAATGCGTGGAAGTTCACGGCCAGGACTGCCGGCGCCCAGGTCGACGTGGGGATGGAGACCCACGGTGAGGACAGGGTATTCTTCGTCCGAGACAACGGCGCGGGCTTCGATGCGCAGTACGCGGACAAGCTGTTCGTTCCGTTCCAGCGCCTGCACGACGACGACGAGTTCCCGGGTACGGGTATCGGGCTCGCCACGGTGCAGCGGATCGTGCGCAGACACGGGGGGCGTGTCTGGGCGGACGGCGCAACGGGTATGGGTGCGACGGTGTGGTTCACGCTTGAGTCACGGGGGGTGGCTGAATGAAGGAGCAGCGCTTGATCCTTCTTGTTGAAGACAACGACGACGACGTCGAGCTCACGTTGCGCGCTCTGCGCCGCAACCGCGTCGCCAACCGCGTCGACGTGGTACGCGACGGCGCGGAAGCTCTGGAGTACCTGTTCGCGACCGGCAGCTACGCCGGACGCGACGTGCGGGACACTCCGAACCTCGTGCTCCTCGACCTGAAGCTGCCCAAGGTCGGCGGCCTGGAGGTGCTGGAGCGGCTGCGCGCCGACCCTCGCACTCGACGCCTCCCGGTGGTCATCCTCACCTCGTCCAACGTGGAGAGCGATCTGGCGCGGAGCTACGACCTCGGAGCCAACAGTTACATCCGCAAGCCGGTGGACTTCACCCAGTTCATGGAGGCCGTCAACCAGCTCGGCCTGTACTGGCTGGTGCTCAACGAGGCGCCTCCCTACGGTGAGTAGTCGCCTCTAGGAACAACAGAGCTTCGTCAAGGCCCCGGTCCTTCATGAGGGCAACGGGACCCTGACTTCGGGGGAAATGCCGCAAGGCCATTCACGATCGGAAGCAGCGATGCCGGATATCGATGAAGAACCCATGGATGAGTTCTTCCTGCTGTGGTTGCTCATCGCGCAGACCAAAGACGCCATATCGAGGGCGCGGGAGCGGGAGTACTCCCGCTTCGGCCTCAACAACGAGCGGCGCGCCATCCTGTACATCCTCGAGAACAACGGCGGGCACGCGACGCCCGTGGACATCGCGCGGGAGCTCTTCCGGGAGCTCCACTCCGTGACCGGGATGCTGAAGCGGATGGAGGATGCCGGCCTGGTGTCGCGGCACAAGGGGACGGGTCGGTCGAAGGTCGAGGTGCGGCTGACGGACAGCGGACGCGAAGTCCTGGACATGTCGCGCGGCACGGAGATCGACAAGAAGATCTTCTCGGTCCTCACGAAGAGAGAGCGCGAGCGGTTCGGGGCGTATCTCTGGAAGGTCAGAGGCAGCGTCCTCAAGGATCTGGGCATCCCGGAGTGGCAGGTCAACTTCTCGCTCACTCGTGGCGGACAGGGCGAGCCGGGCGGCGAGGCGTAGCCGCAGCTCTCGCCGGCCGCGTGACGTAGAATCGCGGCATGGCCGATCCTCATCTCTACGACCGCCTCTTCCTGCTCGACGGCAGCAGCCTCGCCTTCCGTGCGTTCTTCGCGCTGCCCGAGTCCATCACGACCCGGGCCGGGCAGCCGACCAACGCGCTCTTCGGCCTCAGCCAGATGCTGCTCAAGGTCGTGAGCGAGTACCGGCCCTCCTGCATCGTCTGCGCCTGGGACGCGCGCGAGAAGACCTTCCGCGACGAGCTCTACGAGCAGTACAAGGCCCAGCGTCCGCACATGCCCGACGGGCTGTCCGCCCAATGGGCGCTCCTGCCCGAGCTCATGGAGGGGTTCGGCATCACCAATCTGGTCAAGCCGGGGTACGAGGCCGACGACATCCTCGGCACGCTCGCCGAAGAGGCCAAGCGCCAGGGGATCGGCTCCATCGTCGTCACCGGCGACCGGGACGCCATGCAGGTGGTCGACGAGGACATCTGGGTGATGAGCACAGGTCGGGGCGTGACCGACGTCAAGATCTACACGCCGGCCGCCGTGCTCGAGCGCTTTGGAGTCACGCCGGCCCAGATCCCCGACTACATCGGCCTTAAGGGCGACTCATCGGACAATATCCCCGGCGTGCCCGGCGTCGGCGAGAAGACCGCCGCGCAACTGCTGCAGCAGTTCGGCTCGATCGACGAGCTGTATGCGCGCCTCGACGAGGTCAAGTCCGAGAAGCGGCGCGCGCTGCTCAAAGAGCATGAGCAGGCCGCGCGCCTCTCCCTGCAGCTTGCGACCATGGTCCTCGACGTGCCGCTGGAGCACGATCTGGTGGAGCTCGTCACCAGCTGTGGCTACCGGCTTCCGGTCGAGACGGTCGACGCCGTCTTCGAGCGCTTCGAGTTCAACAACCTGCGCCGCCGCCTCAAGGAGGTCTCGGGGAAGGCGGCCGTTCCGGTCCCGGTCCCGGCCGCTGTGGGCGGCGGCCTCGTGCGGCTGGCCGCCGAGCCGGACATCGGTCCTGTGGCGGCGCAGCTCGAGAAGGGGGAGGCCGCGCTCGCCTGCGAGCCGCGCGGCGAGGGCGACGACCTCGCCGTCGCCTCCTACGCAGGCGGAGACGTCTGTCTGGTCGCGCCGGGCGACGCCGGCCGCGTGGCGTCGCTCTGGCTGCTGGCCGGACACGTGGTCGCGCACGACGCGAAGTCACTGCCCGGGTTCGTGAACGCGCCGGTCGGGCCGGCCTTCGACACCGCCGTAGCGGCGTACCTGCTGGCGCCGGAGCGGCCGGAGAAGGAGCGCACACTGTTCGCGCTCGCCGGCGCCGATGACGGCGCGCAGCTCGTGGAGGGGCCGGCGGCCGAGGCCGCCGCAGCCACGCGCGCCACCCTCACGTGGCGAGTGGCCGAGGCGCAGCGGCCGCGCCTCGTCGAGCTGGGGCTCGAGCGGCTGTTCCGCGAGGTCGAGCTTCCTCTCGTGCGTGTGCTGGCGCGCATGGAGGCCGCCGGCGTCAAGATGGACCCATACCGGCTCGGCGAGATCACGGCGCGCGTGCGCGACCGCATCGACGAGCTCAGCGACGAGATCGTCCGTCTGGCCGGCGGCCCGTTCACCATCGGCTCGCCGCAGCAGTTGGCCGAGGTCCTCTTCGAGCGTCTCGGCCTCGACAAGGGCAGGAAGGGCAAGACCGGGTACTCGACCGACGCTCGCGTGCTGCGCGGCCTCCGCGACCAGCATCCGATCGTCCCGGCGGTCGAGGAATGGCGCGAGCTCACCAAGCTGCTCAACACGTACCTCGAGCCGCTCCCGGCCCGCCTCGACCCGGTCACCGGCCGGCTCCACACCACCTTCAACCAGCTGGTGGCGGCCACCGGCCGGCTGTCCAGCTCGAACCCGAACCTGCAGAACATCCCGGTGCGCACGGCGCTGGGCGCGGAGATCCGCGCCTGCTTCGTCGCCGAGGAGGGCTGCAGGCTCCTCGTCGCCGACTACTCCCAGATCGAGCTCCGCCTGATGGCGTCGCTCTCCGGCGAGCCGGCGCTGCTCGACGCCTACCACCGCGGCGAGGACGTCCATCGCGTGACGGCCGCGGCGGTCGCCGGCATCCCTGTCGAGGAGGTCACCAAGCGGCAGCGAGAGCACGCCAAGGCGACCAACTTCGGCATCATGTACGGGCTCTCGGCCTTCGGCCTCTCGGAGCAGGTCGACATGTCCGTGGACGAGGCGCGCGCCTTCATCGAGGCGTACTTCGCCAAGTATCCGCACGTCAAGGAGTTCCGAGAGCGGGTGATCTCGCAGGCGACGCAGGACGGCTACGTCACCACGCTGTTCGGGCGCCGGCGCGCCGTGCCCGAGCTGCGCTCGTCCAACTTCCGCAACCGCTCGCTGGGAGAGCGGCTCGCGGTGAACACGATCCTGCAGGGCACGGCGGCCGACATCATCAAGGTGGCGATGGTCGCCGTGAGCCGCGAGCTCGAGCGCCGCAAGCTCGCCTCCCGGCTCGTCCTCCAGGTGCACGACGAGCTCGTCATAGACTGCGCCGTCGACGAGGTGGACGAGTGCGAACTGCTGCTCCGCGACGCCATGTGCGGCGCCCTCGATCTCGACCCTCCGCTCGAGGTCGACATCGGCGTCGGCGACGACTGGGTGGCGGCCAAGGCCTGACCCTCCGGCGGCCTCGCGAGTGGCTTCGCCGCCATGGTATACTCCACTAGTTTCGGCCCGCTGCGGTCCGCGGGCCTTTCCCATCTGTAAACGACGGACCGCATACGTGACCGGGAGGCTACGACACCACATGGCAGAGAAACCAATCGACCCACAGATCGCCGCAGCGAACGACCCCAGGATCGTCGAGGGGAGCGAGGGCTACCTCATCGAGGTGGACGGCGAGATCGTCCCCAACTACGACATGACGCTGACCAACTTCAGCGAAGGGGACATCGTCACCGGCAAGGTGGTCCGTATCGACAAGGACGAGGTCCTGGTCGACATCGGCTACAAATCCGAAGGCGTCATCCCGGTCAACGAGCTCAGCATCCGCAAGAACGTCAATACTTCCGAGGAAGTCGCTCTCGACGAAGAGATCGACGCCCTCGTCATGACCAAGGAAGACGCCGACGGGCGTCTCATCCTCAGCAAGAAGCGCGCCAAGTTCGAGAAGGCGTGGAAGCGCATCGAAGGCGCCTTCGAGAGCGGCGAGCCGGTCACCGGCACGGTCATCGAGGTCGTCAAGGGCGGCCTCATCCTCGACCTCGGCGTGCGCGGCTTCCTGCCGGCCTCGCTGGTCGACATCCGCCGCGTGCAGGACCTCCAGGAGTACGTGGGCCAGGAGCTCAACTGCCGCGTCATCGAGATGAACCGCAATCGCAACAACGTGGTCCTCAGCCGCCGTGCCGTGCTCGAAGAGGAGCGCAAAGAGGTGCGTCAGCAGATCATCGACGACCTCAACGTCGGCGACATCGTCGAGGGCACGATCAGCAATATCGTCGACTTCGGCGCGTTCGTCGACCTCGACGGCATCGACGGCCTCATCCACATCAGCGAGCTCAGCTGGACGCACATCAACCACCCGTCCGAGGTGCTGCAGGTCAACCAGAAGGTCAAGGTCAAGGTGCTCGACATCGACCGCGACCGCCAGCGCATCAGCCTCGGTCTCAAGCA
>CAIYOD010000096.1 GCA_903927755.1 uncultured Thermoleophilia bacterium
CCGCCGGCGTGGATCCGGCGGCCGCGGCGCAGGCGAGTCCCTGGGGTCAGACGGTCCGCTGTTCCGCGTCCGCGTACCCCAGAAAGCCCGACAGCGCAGCGGCCGCGCCCTTGACCGTGCGCACGCAGGTCGTCCGCTCGTCGGGCCCGAACCGGCCCGTGGGCACGATGACGCCGATGCTGCCGATGACGGCGCCCATCTGGTCCCTGATCGGCGCGGCCACCGCGCAGGTGCCGAGGTTGCGCTCCTCGACGTCGATGGCGACGCCCTCATCGCGCACCCGCTGCAGTTCGGCGGCGAGCAGATCGGGGTCGGTGATCGTCTTGGGCGTGAGGCGCTCGTGGGGCGCCGCAAGAAGGCGCTCACGGTCGGCGTCGGACATGGAGGCCGCATACATCTTGCCGTGGGCGTTCGCCGTGTCGCCGATCACGCGGCCCACCGCGACCTCGCGCTTGTGCGGCCGAGGAGAGTCCAGCATGTCGACGCAGACCGCCACACCGTCGACGTCGACCGCGAGCGTGGCCGATTCACCGGTCTCCTCGACGAGCGCTTCGAGATAGGGCCGGGCGATCGCGACCAGCTCGGCGTAGCCCTCGGAGAGATACGTCGAGGCGATCAGTGCGGGGCCAAGCCGATAGCGACCGGTCTGCGGGTCGGTGACCAGGTAGCCGCCGCTCTGCAGCGTCCGCGCCATACGGTAGCCCGTCATGCGCGGCAGCTGGAGCTCTGTCACCATCTCATCGAGCGTCCACTCCCGATGCTCGGCGTCGAAGAGACTGAGCATGGCAAGGCCCTTGGCGAGCGCACGCACGACGAAGGCTTCTCCGTTCGCCTCGAGCGGTCCGTTGGCGGCGGGTTGCCGCTTCTTCTTCCCTGCCTTGCGCGTCTCTTTGGCCATGGCCCCGTCTTCTTTCTGTTGTGATCAGCTGGTGAACATCGCGTCCAGGTCCGCTTCCGGCACGTCGTACCGGTTGCCCGAGGGGAGGACCGGCTCCTCGGCGATGAACGCCGGGGGACGGTCGTCCTTCTCGGTGAAACCGGCGCGACGGTTGAAGTCGCGCTCCTGGCGGATGATCTGGTCGCCCATCTTGATGAGGTAGTCCTCACCCAGTTCCCGGCCGGTGATGGCGGCCGCGGCCTTGACGAACTCGGCCTGCAGCTCCGGCATGTCGAGCGCCGGGAGCGTCGCGAACAGGCACATGCCGAGCGAGTCTATCGCCGCGAAGTAGCACTGCAGGAACTCGGACATCTGCGCCTGGCCCTCAGGCGACCCCGCGTCGTACGAGGGGTTCGCAGGGCTGGGGAGAGCGTTGCCGCACGTGTGGTCGGCGCCCTGCGGACTGGTGATGTACGTCGTCCCGGTGCCCTTGAGGACGCGCGGGTCGTAGGCGGCGAAGCTCTGGCCCTTGACCGCCGGCACGCGCGCTACGCCGAGCCGCTTGCCCGTAGCGACGCACCCGTCGGCGAGCATGCGCGCGTTCTCGTCGCCCTCCGTGAGCTTGGCGAGCATGGCGAAGGCCCCTGCCCCGTCGCCCCACTCGAGCAGGCCGCCCTCCATGGCTACGCCCATGCCGGCGCCGATGTCCATGGTGTCCAGGCCGAGGTCGTCGCAGAGGTGGTCGAGGCGCGCGATCGCATCGAGGTCGTCGATGTGGCAGTTGGACCCCATGAGCCCGATGGTCTCGAACTCGACGCCGGAGGTGATGACCTCGCCGGCGTCGTCCGTGTAGACCTGCGAGCAGTTGATGATGCAGCCCTTCATGCAGCTGTGCTTGACCGCGCCGTTGGGTCGCGAGGAGATGATCTCGACCATCCGCTCGCCGGTGATGGCCGGCGCGCTCTCCCACGTGCCGGCGGAGAAGTTCTTCGTCGCGAGGCAGCCGATCGACTGCGTCACGTTGACGAGGAACGCCGAGCCGAGCGCCTCGAGCGCGGCCATGGCGGGGTGGGAGTGGATGCCGGTGGCGAGCGCCTTGGAGGCGGCCTTGAGGGCGACCGGGTCGGCGACCGTCACGCCCGGGCCACCGGCCCCGTCGACGACGATGGCCTTGAGCTTCTTGGATCCCATGACGGCGCCGAGGCCGCCGCGCGCGGCGGCGCGCATGTAGTGGTCGGAGGTGGTGACCAGCACCGCGGACGCGCGCGCGCCCATCTCGCCGGCCGGGCCGCAGCAGATGAGCGACACCTTGTCGCCGTACTGGGCCCACAGCTTGTCGACGGTGGCGAAGGAGCCGAGGCCGGTGAGCTCCGGCGCCGGCACCAGCGTGCCGCCGTCGGCGGTCACGACGAGCACCGAAAGCTCCTCCGCCTGGCCGGTGACCTTGAGGCCGCGCAGGCCGAGCTCGGCCAGCGCACGCGCCGCCGAGCCGCCGGAGTTGGCTTCCTTGATGCCGCCGGTGAGCGGGCTCTTGCCGCCCACGGACAGCCGACCGCCATTCGGGACGCTGGTGCCCGCGAAGATGCCGGGCGCGATGACCAGCACGTTGCCGGGGCCGAGCGGGTCGGCCTCGGGATTGACTTCCTGGTTGACGATGGCCGAGGTCAGGCCATGGCCGCCGAGCGGCTCGAGTTCCGCGCTGAGCGGCTCCCGGGTCACGGTGGCGCGTGTCAGATCGACGTGGAGGAGGTCGGTCACGGTCGCTCACATCCTTTCCCGGGGAGGGAGCGTCGCCCTCGCTCGTCCTCCCGCCCCCCGGCGAGATCACGAAGTGATATGGCTATATCACAACTATGACCAGAGCATTATGCGACCGGACGCCCGTCGATTCAATAGACAGTGTCCGCATGGCGGTCTGCCCGCCGGCGGCTCCTCTCATCAGTCGAGAGGCTCGAACCGTGCCTGGAAGAAGCGCAGATCGCTCGGCTCGTAGACCATCCTGAGACCCTTGACCGCGTCGCGATGGTCCCAGACCTCGGCCACGGACTCCGCGACCACGTCCAAGTGCGCTCCTGGTGCAATCCCAGCGATGAGGCCTCGGCCCTGGCCCTCCTTTTCGGGATGCCGGCCGAATACTGACGGGGATCTCGGCGCGAGCCGTCCCTCGGCGGCGCCGGCATCGGTCTGGCGGGGCGTCCCGGTTAGCCTCCGGGTAAGCTCAGCACCATATGAGAACGTTCTGGCGCATCCTCAAGCTGCTCGGCGACTACAAGTGGCTCACCGTCCTCGGCTTCACGCTGGCCTTCGCCCAGATGGGGCTCGGCCTCGCCGTGCCGCGCATCATCCAGCTGACCATCGACAACGCGCTGGACGGGGGCGAGACGGGCCTGCTCGTCACCTACGGCCTCGCGCTTCTGGGCGTGGCCGTGATCCGCCTCGTCGTCGGCGTCGGCCGCCGTCTCGCCAGCGGCAAGGCCAGCCTCGGCATCGAATACGACCTCCGTAACCGCATGTGGGCGCATCTCCTGCGCCAGTCGTTCGGCTACTTCGACCGCTGGCCGACCGGTCAGCTCATGAGTCGCGCCATGAGCGACATCCAGAACGTGCGCATGTTCCTCGGCTACGGCCTGATCTTCTTCGTCACCAACATCGTGATGATGGTGGCCATCGCCGTCATCCTGCTGGTGATGGACTGGCGGCTGGCCCTCATGTCCCTGGCCTTCCTGCCGTTCCTCCTCCTGGTCACCGTCCGCTTCAGCATGCGCCTCAAGCCGATCCTGCAGGACGTGCAGCAGAAGATTGCCGACGTGACCGCGGCCGCCGAGGAGAACGTGGTCGGCAGCCGGATCGTGCGCATCTTCGCGCGCGAGGACGACGAGCTGGTCAAGTTCAGCGACCGCAGCTACAAGGTCTTCGAGGCGAGCGTGGCCGCGGCGCGCACGAGAGCCGTCTACATCCCGCTCATCGCCTTCATCCCCAACCTCGCCGTGGCCTTCCTGCTGTACTACGGCGGGCGGCAGTACATCCAGGGCGACCTGACGCTCGGAGCTCTGGTCGCCTTCTACAGCTACCTGATGATGCTCGTCTATCCGGCTCAGGTGATCGGATGGCTCACCGGGCTCCTTCAGCGAGCCATCGCCAGCGGCGAGCGCGTGTACGAGGTCCTGGACGCGCCGGTCGAGCTGACGGAGAAGCCGGACGCGCGACCGCTGCGGGACGCGCTCGGCATGACGGCGGAGGAAGTCGCCGGAGGCGGCGCGGCCGCTCTCGGCGCCGGAGCCGGCGGCCCCGCCGGCGCCGTCACCTTCGACGACGTCTGGTTCGGATACCTGGACCGGCCGGTGCTGCGAGGCGTCAGCCTCGAGGTCCCGGCCGGCCGCACCGTGGCGCTCGTCGGTCACACCGGCTGCGGCAAGACGACGCTCACCAACCTCGTGCCGCGCTTCTACGACGCGAGCCGCGGCCGGGTGCTCGTCGACGGACAGGACGTCCGCGACCTCCAGATCGCGGACCTGCGCCGCCACATCGGCATCGTCAACCAGGATCCCTTCCTGTTCAGCGCCAGCATCGCTGAGAACATCCGCTTCGGCCGCCCCGACGCCACGGACGATGAGGTCCGCGCGGCGGCGCGCGCGGCGCAGGCCGACGACTTCGTCGAGGCGCTCCCCGAGGGCTACGAGACCGTCATCGGTGAGCGCGGCTTCACCCTCAGCGGCGGGCAGCGGCAGCGTATCGCCATCGCGCGGGCGCTCGTGATGGACCCACGCATCCTCATCCTCGACGACGCCACCAGCAGCGTGGACGTGGAGACCGAGTTCCGCATCCGGGCCGCTCTGCGGGAAGTCATGCGCGGCCGCACCACGTTCGTCATCGCCCACCGCCCGAGCACGATCTCGCTGGCCCAGGAGGTGGTGGTGCTCGACCACGGGCGCATCGAGGAGCGCGGTACGCACGAGGACCTCATCGCGGCCGGCGGGCTGTACGCAAGCATGTTCGGCGACGCCGAGCGCGAGGGCTGCTGCCTGGACGACGCGGGGCAGGAAGCGGCGGGCGGCGGCGCCCGCACGCGCGACGGGGGGGCGGCCTGATGCCTCCCGGTACGCACCGCAGCCAGCAAGACTCCGGCGCCGCCCTGGAGGAACTGCGGGGCTGGCGGTCGTTCCTGCACCTGGCGAGTGAGCTCAGGATCTCGCGGCTTGCGCGGCTCGCCTTCCCCTACCGGCGGCGGGCCGTCTTCAGCATCATCGCCATGGTGGTCGTCACCATGTCGGGCCTGGCTGTGCCCTACCTGCTCAGCATCGCCATCGACGACGGCATCCGGGCCAAGGACCTCGACGTCCTCACGTGGGTCGTGGTGGCCTTCGTCGCCATCGCGCTCATCAACCTGGGCGCCAGCTACCTGCAGACGTACCTGACCAGCTGGGTGGGCGAGCACATCATCTTCGACCTGCGGCGCCAGCTGTTCGCCCACCTCCAGAAGCTCAGCCTGGACTTCTTCAGCCGGCAGAAGACCGGCTGGATCGTGAGCCGGCTCACCAACGACATCGACGCCCTCCAGCAACTCGTCACCGACGGCGTGACCACTCTCGTCACCAACTCGCTGACCTTCGTCGGCGCCATCGTCTTCCTGTTCATCCTGGACTGGCGACTCGCGCTGGCGACGCTGACCATCCTGCCCTTCCTGCTCGCCGCCACCCTGTGGTTCCGGTCGCGGTCCGCGCGATCCTACGCCGAGGTCCGCAACCGGATCGGGGATGTGAGCGCCCACCTGCAGGAGTCCATCAGCGGCGTGCGCGTGCTCCAGGCCTTCCGCCGCGAGCAGAGCGACTACGAGCGGCTCAGCGTGGCCAACGCCAGGTACCGGGAGGTCAACTACCGGACGGTCGTGCAGAGCGGTCTGTACTTCCCGTTCGTCGAGTTCCTCTCGGCAGCGGCCGTGGTCATCGTGCTGTGGTACGGCGGCTCGCTCGTCGACGACAGGACGCTCGAGGTCGGAGTGCTGGTCGCCTTCATCGCCTACCTGAACAGCTTCTTCGACCCGCTCCAGCAGCTCAGCCAGCTGTACAACACCTTCCAGGCGTCCATGGCGGCGGTGCAGAAGGTCTACAAGGTGCTCGACACGGAACCGGACATGCTCGACGCGCCGGACGCGGTGGACCTGCCGGACGCTCGCGGCGCGGTGGAGCTCCGCGACGTGACGTTCGGCTACGACGCGGACAAGCCGGTCCTTCACGACATCGACCTCAGCATCCCGGCAGGGAAGACCGTCGCGCTCGTCGGCGCCACCGGCGCCGGCAAGTCGACGGTCATCAAGCTGCTCGCCCGCTTCTACGACCCGGACGCGGGCGCGGTCCTGATCGACGGCCACGACCTCCGCCAGGTCACGCAGCGCTCGCTGCGCGAGCAGCTGGCCGTCGTGCCGCAGGAGGCCTTCCTCTTCAGCGGCTCCGTCCTGGACAACATCCGCTTCGCGCGCCCAACGGCCAGCGACGACGAGGTCAAGCGCGTCGCCCGCATCGTCGGCGTCCACGACTTCGTCGAGGGGCTGCCGGACGGCTACGACACCGAGGTGCAGGAGGGTGGGTCGGCGCTGAGCACCGGGCAACGCCAGCTGATCAGCTTCGCCCGGGCACTGCTCGCCGACCCCACGATCCTGATCCTCGACGAGGCCACCAGCAGCGTCGACGCGGAGAGCGAACGCCGCATCGAACGCGCCATGGAGGTGCTCTTCAGCGGGCGCACCAGCATCATCGTCGCCCACCGGCTGAGCACCGTGCGCTACGCCGACGAGATCCTCGTGGTGGAAGGCGGCCGCATCGTCGAGCGCGGCAGCCACGACGAGCTCGTCGCCGACGACGGCCGCTACGCGGGCCTCTACCGCGACTGGGAGGCGACCGGCCTGGCGCTCTGAGCGCCCGCCCGGCTCAGCCCACCGGCGCCTCGATCTCGACCGGCTCGTCGGTGTCGTCGCACTCGGCCGCCCCGATCGTCCGCGGGCCCGGCGCGAACCAGCCGCCGGCGCCGTCACGCTGCACCGGAAGCACCGGCCGCCCGGCCCACAGGCGAGGGCGCAGCCAGCCGTCGGCCCGTACAAGGCCGTCCGGCAGCGGCACGGGAGCGTCACGGTCGATCGAGACGACGGTGATGCCGGCCGTGCCGAGATCAGCGACCGAGACCGGCTCCGGCACGTCGCGGAGGTGGCCGAAGACGCTGCGGTACTCGATGAGGCGACCGTTCCAGCCGTCGGCCGTCAGGCCGACGCCCGCGGCGGCCCCGATGATCCCGTCCTCCGTGCCGCCGTGCCCGCTGAGGCGCGCGCCCGCTGCGGCCGCGCGCGCATCCGCCTGCGTCACTACCTCGACGGCGGCGCGCTTGCCGAAAGCCACGAGCGCCGGCATCGCACGGCAGCCGTCCCACGCGATGCACAGCCCGGGGTCGCTGCCGTCCATCCAGTTCGCCGCGAGGTGCCTGACGGCGCGCTCCGTGAGAACGCCGAGCAGCTCGCGCGAGGGCGCCCGGCATCCCGTCAGTGGACCATCTCCGGCCACGGCGACCCGCGCGGTCAGCGCCGCGTCGAGCACATCGACCACGCACACCGCCGCGCTGTTGTGCGAGGTGAACGGCACGTCGGGGTGCACCAGCAGTTGCTGCCGGACCACCCCCCAGAGGCGACAGCCGTCCGGGAGCTCGTCCTCGAACCAGCGGCCGACCTTGCCGGTGCCGCGATCGGCGTCGATGGTGTCCGTGTCGTCGAAGGCCACGTACAGGCGGACGATGCGTGGCACTGGGTCAGTCAAGAGAACTCCCGTCGAGTCATTTGCCAAGCGGCCGGAACGGCAAGAAGCGCGCCGGCCGCGTGTGATCGAATCCGGTGATGCGGCGCAGGTGCGCGGCGACGAACGGCCAGGGGACGAAGAATGCCGCCGCCACGACCAGACCGGCGATGACCAGGGCGAGCACCGGTACCGACGGTCCAGGCCGGTCCGGCTTCGGCGCCTGCGCCCCTTCCACGGCGCGCAACGGTACGCCGCTCACGCCTTCTTCGCCCTGCACTTGATAGCCCTGCACCGACTGCGCGTCGCCGCTCCCTGCAGACTGTACCGGCACATCGACGGAGTCCGCCACCGAACTGGAGCCGGCGCCGGCGCCGGAGCTCCCGGAACCGGTCCCATAGCTGCCCGAGCCCGTCCCGCCCCCAGAGCCTCCCGAGCCGGTGCCGGCACCGGACGAACCGGTGCCGCCTTCCGCCGTCGACGGGTACGTGTAGACGCCACTCTGGCCGGAGTTGCCGCTGCCGCCCGGCTTGTCGCCTCCGCCTCCGCCCCCGCCACCGCCGACCTTCGCCTTGATGAAGTGGATCGCCATCCCCTCGAACACGGGAGTCGCCCACCTGTCACTGGACGCGAGCACGATGCGATAGGCGATGCGCTTGCCGGCCGTTCCCGCCGGGAAGTTGACGTTGCGCCCGTCGCCTGAGATGCGCGCCTTCTTGAAACCCTTGCCGTCGACGCTGTACCAGATCGCGAAGCTCGTCCCGGACGGCTGGGCCGGCGCCTCGATCTTCAGGCGCACGAACGCCTTGAGCATCCCCCGCTTACCGCAGTCCAGCGGCACGGAGGTCACGGTCCCTGAGCCCTCGTTGCCGATGCGCAAGATCTGGCCGAAGCCGGCGTCGGCGATCCAGAGCGAGCCGTCCGCGGCGACCCGTGCGTCGCGGGGACTCGCGGTGTCGGTCGCAGCGACATTCGCGGGGCGCTCATACGTGGCCAGGTCGATCGTATCCAGCGTCGCCTTGGTGTCGTGATCGATGATCCTCACCCACTGGGACTCCCAGTCGCAGTCGGTGAAGACGACGGTCCCCGCCAGCGCGCCGCTCTCGACGGCGCGGGCGGTGTTCGGGTCGAGCAGCACGCCGTCGACCCCGTTCGCGTAGGACCAGACGATGCTCGCGGCCGTGTAGCCGTTGTCGGGCTTCGACGGGTCGTAGTCGCCGCTGCGCACCTCGATGATCCTCTTGCCCACCGCGTCCGTGATGAGCGTGTCGCCGTTGGCGAGACGCTGGGGCGAGCGCGCCTGGTTGAGGTAGCCCGGCGTCGATCCGCCCTGCCCCGTGACGCCATACTGCCAGACGACGCTGGCGGCGGAGTACCCGAGATCAGGCGATGCCGCCACGTAGTCGTCCGAGCGGACCTCGAGCACTCGATGGTTGTCGTTGCTGTCGGCGATGAGCACGTTGCCGCTGGTCTGGCCCGCCTGGGCGGGGACCTGGGTGGCGCAGAAGGGGTCCGCCAGCTGGTTGACCCCGGCACCCGGGCCGTCCGTGGTCCCGTACTGCCAGACGATCTCCTTGGCGTCGTCCCGGCTCACGGCGAAGACCCGGCAGGCGATGCGGTCGCTGATCAGCACGCACCGGCGACCGGCGAAGGTGGCCGGCTCGGCCGAGAAGGGCTTGCGAAGCAGGCCGTCGGTCCCGTTCCTGTACTCCCAGACGATGTTGCCGGCGGCGTCGACCTCCATGACGTAGGGCGCATCCTTGCCGCCGCTGACGAGGACGTGCCCATCCTCCAGCGGATACGCCATGCGCGGATCCGGCCGCTGGCCGGAGGGATAGCTCGCCCACATCGGGGCGGTCGGTCCGAGCCTGGCGAGCGTCACGTGAGCGAGCTCCAGCCGCTGGTCGACGTCGCCCAGCACGGCCACCGCCGGTGACATGGGCTCCAGTAGTGAGAAGGGATGGTCCGCGAAGCCCTCTTCCCACGGAGGGTAGGCCACTGCGGCACCGGCTGGGCGTGCTGCCGCGCCGGCGGACAGCACGGCGAGGACGGCGAGCGCCGCCGCGCAGGCGATCAGGCGGCGCATCCTACCGGCCCCTCGCCTGAGCGTCGAGAGCGGGGATCTTGCGCAGCTCGCGGAGGCCGAGCGCACCGAGGAACCCGCCGAGGGCCCCGAAGGCGACGTGTGTGGTGGCCGAGTACCCCAGCCCGAGGAACAGGAGGGCGAACGGGACCTGAAGGATGACTCCGGCCAGGGTGAGCGCGGCGAGCTTGCCCAGGTGCAGCGCCGCGCCGACGATGATCGCCTTGGGGAAGCTGCGCAGGTCGCCCGGGATCACCAGCGTGAGCACCTCGAGCACGATCCCGGCCGCGAGCCACTTGGTCCACTCGAGCGGCCCGACGTCGCCGAACCCCATGAACTGGGCCAGGACGCCGGCCACGCCTCCGAGCAGAATCCCGGCGCCACGCTTGTCGACGAGGCCGCGGCAGATGACGAAGAGCGCGACCCAGAGCACGCCGGAGTGACCGGGCACGTGGATGGGGATGCGCAGCACCATCTTCGCCAGGATGCAGAGAGCGGCGACCAGCGCGATCAGGATCAGATCGCGCAGCGTGAGCGACCAGATGTAGACGGGCTTGGCGGGCCCGCTCTGCGCAACCTCAGCGGACATCGATCGTGAGCACATCCCTCACCCATTCGGCGTGGTAGAGATCGGGGCCGCAGACCTTGACGGTCCCCCGATCGCTGAAGTCGATCTGGACGCGCTGCCGGACCTGGTCCGGCGTCAGCGTGAGCGAGCCCTTGTCGCGGAGACCCGCTCCCTTCACGAGGACGGAGTCGTAGCTCCCCGCGCCGGCGTCCTCGAGCAGCGTTGCGAGCAACGGCCCGGTCTGCTCCTTGCCGTCGATGACGACCCGGCTCTGGGGCAACGCGCGGAGGGCCGCGAGGTCGTAGGACTTGAGGATCGTGCCACCCTGCCGGAACGCGACCGAGTAGGACGGGGCCGGGTCGTCCTTCGACGACCCGGCCCCGTCCGCATAGCGGGCCTGCAGCCCCCATGCGGCGAGCACGGCCGCGATCACGAGGACCGCCGCCAGCCCGGTCAGCCGGGCAGTGCGGCCGCCTCTGCTGGGAGCTGCCGGCATATCGGGGCCCCTCGCCTACTTCACCTTGAGGTACTCGGGACTCGACGTAGTCGCCGCGTACTTCGAAGTGGCGGCGGCACTGGCGACGAGCTTCCACGAGCCCTTGCTCGGCAGCGATGTGCTGGCTTTGTACTGCGAGGCGGAGCCCTTGTTGGAGTTCTTCGTCGTCACCGTCTTCTTGAGCACCCACTTGCCACTCTTCTTGACGTAGCACTTGATCTTGACGGTCTTGCTGCCGGCGTTCGCCTTGGGCGTGAGTGAGCCGTACACGTTGAATGACTTCTTCTTCTTGACCGTCGACGGTGCGACCGGATGACCGAGCTTGACCTGCGGCGTGACCGTCACGGAGCGGCTGATCGCTCCGGCGTAAGCAGCGGTGCCCTCATAGGCGAGCTTGTACGTGGTCTTCTGCGTGGGAGCGGCGATGCTGCCGGTGTACGTCGAAGTGCCCGCCGCCGGGGTGAGCGTGCTCACCAGCGTCCAGGCGCCGCCGCCGACCGACTGCATGAGCTTGACCGGCGCATCGGGCACAGCGGCGCCGGCAGCCGTGGAGAGCGCGCCGCTGAGCGTCCAGGGCTTGCCCCACGCGACCGTCGTCGGGGTCGCGCCGAAGGTGAGCGCCGTCACGCCGACGGGTGTTGCGTCCACCGTCGTCGAACGCGGGCCGACGTTCGTCGCCGCGTCCATGGCCCGCACGAGATAGTGGTAGGTGGTGCCGTTGGCCAGCCCGGTGTCAGTCCAGCTGGCCTCGGTGCCTGTGGCGGTGTGCACGGCGACTGGCAGAGCCGAGAAAGCGGCGCCCAGCGGCGGATCGACCCAGCGATAGACGACGTAGCCGGTGACGCCCGTGTCGTCTGTCGCGGTTCCCCAGGACACCGTGGCCGTCGTGTCGCCGGCGGCGGCGCTTGGCGCGCCGGGAGCGCTCGGCGGAGTCGTCTCGGCCGCACCGAGCGCGACGTTCACATCGGCGAGCGGGCCGGTGAAGCTCGACGCCAGCGACGGCCAGATGCTGTTCTGCATGCGGGCGTCGAATGCCGCGCCCACTGGGGCGCCGAGGGCGAAGTCGCCGCTGACTGCGGCGGCCCCGGTCCATACATCGGGCATGATCTGGAGCGGCGCAGTCGTCGAGGTGTCGGTCGAGCGGGTGAGTGCCCAGACGGTAGTGGCAGCCGCACTTGACGTGAGTTCGGCGCGCTTCGCGACGATGCCGGTCGCGACGCCGTTGTGAACCACGAATCCGTCCGTTGCCGTGGCGATCGTGCCGGCGGTGTCGAGGACGGTGATCGCCGGCGGGGACGCGTTGTTCTGCGTCATGCCGCTGCCGCCGCCCACAGGCTGCAGCGAGACGATGATGTAGTACGTGCCCGCGTCGTTCGTGTTGCCGAAGCGGAAGTAGGCCCAGGAGGTGTTGGTCGCGGTGATTGCGCCGCCGGCCACAGTCGTGACGATCGGGAAGCTGGTCCAGTCTTCGCGCTCCTGCACCCACGTCTGCGACGTCGGATTCCAGGTGAACCCGCGATTGAGGGTGCCGGCGGGGGTCGCGGTCGGGCTGAGTCGGATCTTGACGTAGTACTGCACGCCTGCGGTCGTGACCAGGTTGTTGTCCTTGTCGTACAGGGTGCTGCCAGCGACAGTGAAGCGCAGAGCGCTCACGGTGTAGTCGTTGGGCACGTACAGTGGGAAGTCGGCCTTGCCGTCCGAGTTGGACGTGACCGGGCCGCCGGTGTAGTCGGGCCGCGAGGCGGCCAGGACAGGCGCCGCCTGCGCCAAGGCAAGCAGCAGCAACGCGGCAAGCAGCGTCAGAAAGGCGAGCCGCCGGCGAGTCCGCGGCGCGCTGGTGGTCGAGTGCATGTCGGTACCTCCTCCGGCCCCCGCCTCGCCCGCGGCAGCCTGTTCAATGGGATTCGTGAGGCGCGAGAGGTGCGCGGTCGTGAGGGCCCGGCTACGCCAGGGCCGTGACGGCGCCGGTCTCGCGCGTCACGTAGCCTCCAAGGTCGTCGATCTCCCGCTTGAACGCTTCGTCGTTCAGCAAGACGAGCAAGGGCGCGAGCAAGCCACCCTCGTAGTGCTCACGCGGAGTGACGAGGTCGTAGCGCTCCTCGACGAGTGGGACGAAGTCGAGTCCCTGCGCGGTCGCGGCCGGCAGGATACCGAGGGCCACGTCGGCGGCGCCGTCGGCGACGGCCCGCGCGGCCGCGTCGTGGGTCATCACCTCGTCCTCGTAGCCGGCCACGCGCACCGGATCGATCTTGCCGCCGGCGAGCAGCCGGTCGACCCAAACGCGCGTACCCGAACCACGGTTACGGTTCACCAGCCGCGCTCCGGCCGACACCGCGTCGGCGAGGCCCCGGAGCCCGCGCGGGTTGCCGGCAGGCACGATCAAGCCCTGCTGCCGATGGGCGAGCGTGATGAGCATGAGCGCGCGGCCTGGGAACAGGGCCCGCGCGTAGGAGCGGTTGAAGTCGCCGCTCTCTGCGTCGAAGAGGTGGCAGCCGGCCACATGGCCGATGCCGTGCCGCAGGGCGATGAGACCCTCGAGGCTGCCCATCGCCATGGTGATCACATCCGGGCCCGCCGCGTCCTCGCGCAGACGGGAGGCCAGCAGGTCCAGCGCAAGATCGTCGCTGCCGAGGAGGACGAGCAGCCCGCGCTCGCCCTCGTCCGGCAGCACCATGAAGTCCACAGCGTAGGCGCGCGCCGTGGCGCAGTAGAACTTCTCCACGTAGCCCTTGGTGGGCCGGGTCTCGACCAACTCGACGAGCCCGGCCTGCTCCAGGCTCAGGATGTGGTGACGGACCCAAGCCGGATGATGGCCGACGACGACGCCCAGTTGCGTGAGCGTCGCCGGACCACGCATGAGCAGGCGCAGCAGACGCAGGCGCTCCTCGTTCGAAAGGACGCGCACGGTGTCGATGGCGCCGATATGGCTGATTTCTTCCAAGGCGGGTCCTCCGGACAGCACGCCACCGCCAGGGCGACGCTAAGCACGGACTTAGCGTCGCAGGCACGACGGCCTCTGTCAAGCGTGGCTTACGGCGGCCGTGAAGGCTGTCAGCGGTCCGCGGCGGGCGCCGGCTGCGGCGCCTGTCGCGGCCCCATGTCCTTCGGCGCGCGTACATCGCGCCAGGAGAGCTGGAACACGCTGACCAGGATCGCCACGCCGGCGCTCGCCCAGAGCACGGTGGTCACACCGAATGCGTCGGCGAGAGGCCCGGCCAACGCCAGCCCCGCCGGGTAGAACGCAAGTGATCCCAGATAGTCGTAGCTGGACACGCGGGAGATCATCTGAGGGGCCACAACGCGCTGCATGCACGTCATCCAGAATGGATCGTAGAGGCCCCACTCGACGCCCATGACCGCCAGCGAGACGTACAGCATCCAGACCGGCGCCTCCATGGCGAGCAGCGCGACGGGGACCGCGGCGAGACTCATTCCCGCGGCGATGATCAGCATCGGGCGGCGCGGCCGCCAGCGCAGACTGAGCAGGCCCCCGGCGATCTGCCCGATGCCCATCGCCGCCGAGGTGAAGCCCCAAGTGCGCGCGCCGTCGTAGACGTCCCGCGCGACGATGGGTCCGAGCACCTGGATGGGGCCCTCGATGGCGAAGAGGAACATCGAGACGCCGGCGACCATCACCCAGAGCCATGTGTGGCTCGTGAACTCGCGCCAGCCGGCGGTCAGATCCGTGAGGAAGCCGCTGCTGCCGGGGCCGGCGGCCGCGGTCTCGGCGCCGGCCGCCGCCTCCTCGCCGGCCAGGGCGCGGCCGGGGCCGGCGGCCGGTGC
>CAIYOD010000097.1 GCA_903927755.1 uncultured Thermoleophilia bacterium
CCTCCGTGCGGCTCGTCGTACCGCTGCCTCACGCGTCCCGCGGCGGCTCAGCCGATCGCGACCGAGCCGGTCTCTCCGGTACGGAGGTCTCCCCGGTCTCTACTTCTTCACCCAGGTGACCGTCTCGAAGACGAGCTTGTCGCCGTCCACCGTGCCCGGCTCGGACTCGGAGCCGTCTTCGTTCTTGAGGTTGATCTTGTCGCCGTCCACCGTGTAGGTTCCCGAGATGCCGATGGCCTCGCCGCCCTCCGGGTTGGGCTGGGACAGCATGAACGTCTCGTCGTCGTTCAGCGTGAGCGTGAAGCCCTCCATGCCCTGCTCGGTGCCCGAGTCGTACGCGTAGGTCCCGGCGACGCTGGAGCCTCCGCAGGCGCTCAGGCCGGCGACGAGCAGAGCGCCGAGCGCCACGATGAGCACGAGCGCGAGCGCTCTGCCCTGGATGCCGGCTTTGACGCGGTCACTCCTGGTTCCGTGCATGACCCCTCCTGTGACGGCTGTCGGCGAAGCCCGGGTGATGGCTGCGCCCGGCGTTGGACTTGGGTGGGTGTTCGTGGAGGCCTGTCGGCGTTCCTTCGTGGTCTCCTTCGAAGCGCCGTCGCCGCGCCCGCCGCGCCCACGCCTCCGCACCACGTCGCGCAGGATGTGGCCGGTCTTGCGACGGGCCCGGCGGTATCGCTATCTGCTTCGACAGCGAGGGCAACCGCATCGGCGTGCACGCGCCGCCGAAGCAGGGCTGAGGCCGACGGCCGCCCCGAGGGGCGGTCGGACCGAAGCGGGGCGGCGGGTGGACGAAGCGTCCGCCCGCCGCCCCGCTCGCTGTGAGGTGCGTCGTTCGCCGCCGCCTGCCCGCGCCCGGCCCGAGCCGATAGAATCGGGCGCGTGGAACCCCCCGCCGCATCCTCCACCGCTTCCGCGCGCGTCGCCGTCGCGCCCGCGCGCCTCTCGCGCTACCGCTTCGTCGCCCTCGGCGTCGTGTGGTGCGCGTATCTCGTCGTCTTTCTCTCGCGTCTCTGCGTCGGGCCGCTGGCCCCGTTCCTCAAGAGCGCCTTCGACCTGAGCAACGCGCAGATCGGCGGGCTGACGAGCGCGACGGCCGTGGCCTACGCGCCGACGCTGATCTTCGCCGGCTGGCTCGTCGACCGCATCGGCGTGCGCCGCGCCCTGCTCATCGGCACCGTCATCACCGGGGTCTGCATCGGCGCGGTGGCGCTGGCGCCGAGCTACGGCACCATGCTGCTCCTGCTGGGCGCCTCCGGGCTCGGCTGCGGCTTCATCTACCCGACTGCCGTGAAGGCGATCATGCTCTGGTTCCCGGCCCGGGAGCGGGCCACGGCCGTCGGCGTCAACCAGTCTGCCGTCAACGTCAGCGGCATGCTCGGCGCGGCGATCATGCCGGCCCTCGCCGCCGCGTACAGCTGGCAGGCCGGGTTCGTCTTCGCCGCCGGCCTGGCGTTCGTGGTCTGTGTGGTCGCGGTGCTCTTCTATCGTGACCCCCGCCCCGGCGAGTCGGCGGGGGACGCCGCCGAGCCCATGACGGTCTCGGAGATCGACCAGGGCCTTCCCGGCGTCACCGGCGACGCACGGACGGACAGGGCCGCCCTCAAGCCCGGGTTCGCCGCCGTGCTCCGCTCGCGCGACATCTGGATGATGGGGCTCGCGGCTCTGTTCCTCGGCGTCGTCGAGTTCGCGGCGCTCGCGCACCTCGTGCTGTTCCTGAACGTCGACTGGGGCTACAGCGTGGCGGTGGCCGCCGGCATGCTGGCCTTCTGCCAGTTCGCCGGCGCCATCGGCAAGCCGCTCAGCGGCCTCGTCAGCGACCGGGCGCTCCACCGCCGCCGCGTGCCGGCGCTCCTCGGGATGGGCGTGCTCGCCTGCCTTTCGTGCGTGGCGTTCGCGCTCCTCCAGCCCGGCCACGAGTGGCTCCTCTGGGGTGCGCTGTTCCTGCTCGGGTTCGGCGCCGTCGGATGGGGCGGCCTGATGGGGACGCTCGCCGGGGAGACCGGCGGCCACCGGGCCGCCGGCGCGGCTGCCGGTGTCTCGGCGGCCTTCTTCAACGTCGGCATCTTTCTGGGGCCGCCCGTCTTCGGCGCCATCGTCGACCGTACCGGGTCTTATCCGGCGGCGTGGTGGACGATGGCCGCGTCGGCGGTCGTGGCCCTCGTGCTGCTGCTCTTCGTGCGCGAGGGCCGCACGCTCAGCTGACGACGGCGCCGGGCGCCGCAGGCTGCCCCGGCTGCTCCGCTGCGCTCAGCGCGCCAGCGCCTCGCCCAGACCGGCCGCCCACGCACGGATGAACTCGTAGTGACGGCCGTCCCCCGGCGTCGCGCCGATGACGACGAGCACGAACAGCTTCTCGAACAGGTTCATCGTCGTCAGATCCAGAGACCCGGCGAACACCGCCACGTTGCGGGGACGTGCCGGCGCGCAGTCCTTGAGGATGTCGCCCACGTAGTGCCGCGGCAGGGCGTAGCGCTCCTTGCGGCTCAGCTTCTCCGCGTTGCGCGGCTTCTTCACCAGCCAAGGATCCTTCGCGATGGGCATGCCCTCGACGGCGTTGACGCCGTCCTCGGTGAGCGACGCAGCGGTGACGAAGAGCGCGAACGGCACGTCGCCCAGCTCGCCTCGGTGCCGCTTGAGGTACTTCCGGGCGTCCTTGTGCCAGCCCATGATCATTGGGCCTCCGATGACGACGGCGTCGTATCCGGCGGGCGGCGGAGCCGAGTCGGCCTCATACACGTCGACCTCGACGAACGCCGCGCGGAACTCCTCGGCCACTGCGTCTGCGACCTCGCGCGTGGAGCCGTGCCTGCTTGCGTACACCAGGAGCGCCCGCCCACCGGTGGCTACAGCGTCGCCGCCGGCCGTCTCCTCCGCTACGGGAAGGGTCTCCCGCGGCGTGTCTTGCGGCTCGTCCATCACTGCTCCCCTTGCCGTCGGTGGTATCACCCGGACTCTACTCCCGTCCCATCCGGCCGACTACCGCAGAAGCATCTGCGGCTACACGGTCACCTGCGGGCCAGAGGTCGCGCGCATCGGCAGGAACTCCAACACGAGTCCGAAGTTGGGGGTGATGATCTCGTCCTCGCGCTCGATGAGCTGGGCGGCTTCGAGTGCTGCCAAGTCACGAGAGACGGTCTTCTCGGAGAGGCCGGCGTAGAGCTCAGCGACATGTGGGCTCACATGCGTGATCTCGCGGCGGGGCGTCGGCACCTTCAGGTCGAGGAGCAGGCGGCGCTGGCGCTCGGCCGTCTTGCCGTGCAAGGTGTGGAAGTGCCCGTTGACCACATCCCGCCACGTTACGATGAGCTGCTGCTCCAGGATCTCTTCGAGCTGGCTGCGCAGGCCGTCGACGAATCCCAGGGCGGCGTACTGGATGAACGACGCGACGCCATCCGTCTGCTTGCTGGCGCTGTCGAGCTGCTCGTAGTAGCGGCTGCGCGTGAGGTTGAAGTGGTTGCTGAGCAGATGCGCCGCCGGCGTCGACACGTATCCCGAATGCAGCAGGATCTGCAGCTCGACGAGTCTCGCGGTGCGGCCGTTTCCGTCGCCGAACGGATGGATCCAGGCGATGTAGAGGTGAGCCAGGATTGCTCGGAACAGCTGCAGCGCGAACGCCATGTCGGGGTCGTCGCTGAAGAACGCCGGCCCGTTGAGCCACTCACACATACGGCTCAGGAGGTACTCGCAATCCTCGGCCGGCGCGCCACGGTAGATGCCTCCGACGAGCACCGAATGCGTGCGGTACTCGCCGGGGATGACGCCTTCCTTGAGCTCGAGGTCGGCGAGCACCTGTCGGTTGAAGGCGAGGATGCGCTCTGGTTCGAGTCTGAACGCGTGTCCCACGGCCACGTCCTCCTGGACGTCGTTGCACGCCGCGATGATGTTGTCGACTTCGATGCCGAGGTACTCGCGCGACGGCGGCAGGGAGAGCGTGCCTTCGATGCGCTGCTGGACTTCAACCTCGGTGAGGGTGTTGCCTTCGATGGCCGTCGTTGCGGCTGCTCCCTTGCTGAGATACAGGGAGTGGAGGCGGCTGGCAACTTCGGGATGAAGCGGAGCATCGTTGATGTGCTCGCACTTGGACCGCGCCTCGCCGATCAGCATCCAGGCGATGTGCGAAAGGCGGTCGGCGCGGAACTCAAACGAAAGCCACGGGTGTGTCTGCTCAAATATCCGCATTAGTGTCCACCGAGATGAGCCATGAAATCGCTGTAAAAAAGCCTACTTACTGCAACGGCCGGCAGATTCTGTCTCAAGAAGTGTCCAACGTTATGGCCATGATAACGCGTGGCTCCGGTCTTGTCATGATTGGCCCGAATCGCTCTCGGCGAAGATCGCCTCGAGGAACCGCTGGCTCTTCTCGTCCAGCTCCCATTTGGGGTCGGCGAAAGCGGCGAGCCCCTGAGGACCGCTTATGCCTTGCCGCTTCATCAGCTCGTGGATCGGCACGGGGAACTTGGTGAACATCGCTGCCGGCACGTGCCCGGCGTCGTCGGGGCAGGTGGTGTCCATGGGCTGCTTCACGAAGGCCCCTGCGTGCGGCGCGGCTCCCGCACCAGTACCTCCAGCGGGATGCCCAGCCCCTCATGCAAAGCGCGGATCATGCGCAGGCGGAGCGGCCGCTTGCCCGAGAGCACCGCGGAGACACTGGCGCGACTACCGATGTAGGGCTCCAGGTCACGCTGCGTGAGCCCCTGCTGGTCCATGCGGAAGCGGATAGCGTCAACGGCATCGGGGAGGCCGATGGGCCAGCGTTCCTTCTCGTAGGCCTCGATCACCAGGGCGAGGAGCTGCAGGTCGTCGGCCTCGGGGCTACCGGGCTGCGGCTCAACGGAGAGGAGACCATCGAGAGCCGCCAGCGCCACGGCGTGTTCCGCGTCGCTGTGGATGATGCCGGTCATGAGTCTCCTTCATGTGGAGCTCTCAGGCTCGTCAGGGCAAGGAGCTGGACTGCGCTCCGATGTCACCGAGGCAGTGCAACCCCCGTCGGAGCGTGCCTGTCAGCGTCTGGCCGCTGGCTTCCGCCAGCGAGGTCAGGAGGTCCATTTCGTCAGGCGTCAACCGCACCGAGATGACGGCGCCCGCGGGGTCGCCTTGGTTCACCTCGACGACTTCGTAGTCGTCCGGTGAGTCTTCTCTCTGTTTCCGAGCCGCCATGATCACTCCGTACTGGCTGAGTCGAGCGCTCTCGAGTTGCTTTCGCGGTAGACGACCTGCCAGCGCTCGCACCGTCCGTCCAAGCATGGGCTGGAGATTCCCGCCGGTCAAGGCGCGCACAGGGTTACACTTCCTCGATCGGCCGCCTCAGAGCTTCATGTACCTTGATGCGGCTGTGCTGGGAGGGCTTCATGCCGGCAGCCAAGCGCCGGACCTTCGTCGGTTGCCAAGGCGGCGAGCCGACCTTCGGAGCTAGCGTTCGTTCATTGACTCCGCCAGCAGACTGAGGCGCCGCACGCAGCCGCGCAGGCTCGGGCTGACCTGCGCGGCAGTCTCGGCTCTCCATCCGTAGGCCGTGTCGGTTGTGAACTCGATCAGTCGTGAGACGTATGCGGGTCCGACTGACCGTCCGCTCTCGGGCCGCGGCGCCATGTCTTCGCGCAGCGCTCGGGATCGCGACCGACGTGCGAGGTTGATGAGAGTCAGCTTGGGATCGGGCAGCGTATCGGGGTTCGTGGGGACACGACCAAGGGGTACACCGAGGAACTTGCTGATTCTTTGGGCGTCGGCCAGCAGCCATGACTCCACTGCGTGCACCGCGACTCGAAGGTTCATCAGATCTGCCGGTACTGGGAGCCAGTCAGAAACCAACTCGGGTGCGCAGTCGGCTTCGGAGTCGAGATCGATCATGACGATCCATGGCGTATGTCTGGCGGCTGCGTTGTAGCTGAGTATCTGCTTGTGGATGGCCGCCTTGCCTAATTTGCCGTACACAATCGGCTCGGGAAGGTGGCAATCGGCAAGCAGCCGGCGCAGGACTGCCTCGTCGGTCGTTCCTTCGACTGCCGCGTAGACACACGGCGGAACGGAACCAGGTGAGGCCCTCACGTCGCTGCTACAGGTCGCCGAAGAGGCTCAGCTGCGAGGCTCTGCGGGGCTGGGTGACGGGCATGACTGCTTCGGCGAGCGTGAGACCGGCCTCGAGAAGCGTGACAATCTCAGTGAAGTCGCTGGCGGGTCGTACGGCGGTGCCCTCGTTGCTGGGGATGAGCAGCAACGTCTCGTCGAGGCCGATGCCTTCGTCGCGCAACAGATCAGCGGAGTGAGTGCTCAGCAGAACCTGGCGTCCGGAGCGCCGCTGGACCCTGGCGAACATCGGTGGCACGAACCGCGCGACCTCAGGATGCAGCGACAGCTCGGGTTCCTCCAGGAGCAAGGGGCCAGTGCCGTCAAGGATCGCCCACAGAAGCCCGACCAAGCGGAGCGTACCGTCAGAGAACTGGTCCTCGGATTGCCAGGCCCCCTGCGGGCGCCAGTGCTCGTACTTGCCGCGTAGGTGGGCGACGCCCTTCTCGTCTCGGTAAGCGTCGATGTCTTTGAGCTGCGGCACAGCAACGCGCAAAGCGCTACCGATGCGGCGCAGTCGCGCCGTTCGCGTCTTGTCCTGGGTGCGCAGGACCTGCTCAAGGAAATCGCTTCCGTAGGGGTCGTTCTCTCGCGCCACGGATCGTTCCGGTTCGCGGATGAGCTGCGGCACGATGTGTGAGTACCTGATCGCCGACAGGAACTCGGCGAGCTCGCGGAACTCCTTGTTGGCATAGACCTGCTCGATCAGCGTCTGCGTGAGTCTCTCTCGGTCGCGGTCATCATCCTTGTCCGGCCGGCTGAGAATCTCCCTGCCCGACTTGACGACGCGCTCGCGAGTGATCTGCGGACGTCGGCGGTTGTCTTGCGTGAAATGGAGTTCGTATTCCCACTGGTCGGGCTCATCGTCGCTCCCCACCGTGACCGCGATCGCGACGTTGGAGTAGCGTCGCGCGGCCAAGCAGCGCAGCTTGGAGACGCCGCCGCGCGTCTCAACCGCCTTCTGGAAGCCTCCACCGACGATGACGATCTCCCGTAGGAACCGGAGCGCGTCAAGGAGATTTGACTTGCCGGATGCGTTGGGACCCACCAAGAACGCTCGTCGCTGCAGGGGAACGTCGACGTCGACGAAGTTGCGCCAGTTGCCCAGCTTGACGCGGGTGAAGCGGAGCGCCTTGCTCGCCGGCCTCCTGCCGTTGTCTGCTGCCATGCGAGTCTTCTCCAGAGATGGGTTGTGCGGCATGGTCAGGCTACCAGCAGACACCTCGGATGGGAACTTGGAACTATACACGTAGGAGGGAGCCATGAGTCTCGATGCGCCTCGCGTCTACTGGGAGTGGAGTTCAGGAAGCATCGATATCGGCCGCACCGAAGTCAATGATCGCGGGGTTGATATTGGAGAACGACGAAGGGGCGCCAGAGGGCGCCCCTTCGTCGTTCTCGCATCGCGCCGAGGCAGCCCCTACGCCATCACCGCCATGATGTCCACGAGGTGCTTCTTGAGGCCGAGCGTCTTGTCGTCGATGCCGAGCGCGCGGCCGACGAGCTGGCTGAGGAACACCACGGGGATGCCCTCCCAGCCGGGGTCCTTCTTGGCGATCTCGACCTGCCGGCCGTCCAGGTTCACCTGGCAGAGCGGGCAGGAGACGACCACGGCCTGCGCGCCGCACGCCTTGGCGTCGGTGAGGATGCGGCCGACCAGGTCGTCGACGATGCCCTGCTCGGTGAGCGCCAGCGCGGCGCCGCAGCAGTCCGTCTTGTAGTTCCAGTCCACCGCTTCGCAGCCGAGAGTCTCGCAGACCTCGTCCATGTGCACGGGGTACTCGGGGTCGTCGGCCAGCGTGACCTTGGGCGGCCGGGTGAGCAGGCAGCCGTAGTAGCAGGCGACCTTGAGGCCGGCGAACGGCTTGATCACCTTGGCGTCGAGAGCCTCGAGCCCGACGGCGTCGTGGTAGACGTCGATGAGGTTGTCGACGGCGACGCCGCCGTTGTAGGCGCGGCCGACCACGGCACGCACGTCGGCCGCGGTCTCTTCGCTCTCCTCGACTTCGTGGGCGCCGGTCTTGAAGCGGCTGTAGCAGGCGGCGCACGGGACGGCCACGGCGTCGAGCTTCATGTCCTGCTCGACCTTGGCGAGCTCGTTCACCGGCAGCGCCACGCTCAGCAGGCGGTTGATGGAGTGCGCCGCCGTGTTGCCGCAGCACTCCCAACCCGGGATCTCCTGGAGCACCAGGTCGAGCGCCCGGGCGGTCGCCTTGAAGCTGGCGTCGAACTCGCCGGACGTGCCGTGCAGCGAGCAGCCGGGGTAGTAGGCGAGGGTCTTCGTCATGACTGACCCCCGGCGTTCTGGGCCTCGCGCGCCTTGGTGATGCTCTCGGCGGTCTGGACCATGCGCTTCATGGCCAGCGTGTCGCCGCGCTTGAGGGTGGGGTTGATCTTGCCCTTGAGCAGCATCTTGGGGCCGAGCGTGAGCCAGTTCTTCACGCTGGTCGGCCGCTTGAGGACGTCGAGGGTGATGAGCTCGACCTCCCACATACGGCCCCAGCGCACGAACGAGTCGTAGTTGAGCTTGAGCATCGCCGCCGACGGCGTGCCGGCGGGGATGCGACCCTGGGCGCGAGCCATGATCTTGAGCTCGTCCATGATGGTCGCGATGTCGATGCCTTGCGGGCACCGGGTCGTGCAGGTCTCGCACCCGGTGCACAGCCAGATGAACCTGTCGTCGAAGATCATGTCGTACTGCCCGAGCTGGACGGCGCGCATGATCATCGCCGGGTGCATGTCCGCGTAGCGGGCCACGGGACACCCGGAGGTGCACTTCTTGCACTGGTAGCACTTGTAGGCGTTCTCGTCGCAGCCGGCGGTGACTTGCCGGCTGAGCGAGGCGCTCGGTGTGCAGGTGGTGGCCATCCGCGCCTCCTAGGCGACCGCGGGCCGCGGCAGCAGGCCGGCGGTCTCCACGATCTCGGGCACGGCCTCTTCCCACTCGACGGCCATGATGTGGACGCCGGCGACGCCCTCGACCTCGGCCAGTTCCTTGATCATCTCGACGGCGAGCTTCTTGCCCTCGGCGTGTGAGGCCGGGCCCTTCTCGACGCCGGCCATGCGGTCGACGATCTCCTGCGGCACGTCCATGCCGGGGACGAACTTCTGCATGTAGCGCGCGCCGCCGACGCCCTTGAGCGGCGTGATGCCGGCGAGGATCTTGATCTCCTTGTGCAGGCCGAGCGCGCGGACTTCCTTCATCCACTCCTTGAACTTGGGGATGTTGAAGATGCACTGGGTCTGCATGAAGTCGGCGCCCGCCTCGATCTTCTTCTTCAGGCGCAGGGCGCGGAGCTCGAACGGGTCGCCGAAGGGGTTCTCGGCGCAGCCGATGTAGAGCCCCGGAGCCACGTCCATGTCCTCGCCGCACTGGAACTTCTTCTCGTCGCGCATGTCCTTGTACATCTTGATCAGGTTGATGGCGTCGAGGTCGTGCACGCCCTTGGCCTGGGGGTGGTTGCCGAAGCTCAGGTGGTCGCCGGTGAGGCAGAGGATGTTCTTGATGCCGAGCACCGAGGCGCCGAGGATGTCGGCCTGCATGGCGAGACGGTTCCGGTCGCGGCAGGTCATCTGCATGATGGCCTCGAGGCCGTTCTGCTGGGCCTGAAGACCGGAGGCCAGGGAGCAGACGCGGACCACGGCGGTCTGGTTGTCGGTGATGTTGACGGCGTCGACGAAGCCCTTGAGGATCTTGGCCTTGTTCTCGATGACGCTGCCGTCGGCGCTCTTGGGCGGACCGCACTCGCCGGTGACCGCGAACTTGCCCTCGCTCAGGATCTTCTCGAGGTTGGAGCCAGCCTTGTACTCAGTGGCGGTCATGACGCTCCCCTTTCCGGCGTACACGAGCGGGACGACGAAGTCATACCGCTCATACCGGCTTCGCCTCCTCACGCACCATCTTGCGCGGGCCGCCGGAGCTGCTCTTGCTCCAGTCCTTCGGCGGCCGGTCGGTGAACATCAGCTCTTCGCGGCCCTGGGCCTTGAGGCGCTCCCAGATGAGCGCCCAGGCGCACTCGATCTCTTCTTTCTCCGGGCCGGTGACTTCGCAGAGGCCGTCGTGCGAGCCGCCGCAGGGGCCGTTCATGAGGCTCTTGCTGCAGCGCACGACCGGGCAGATGCCGCCGGTGAGGCCGATGCGGCACTCGCCGCAGGCGACGCAGCGCTCGAGCCACACGGCGTGCTCCTGCGGCATGCCCAGCATGTTGGTGTTCACGGCCGGCATGACGAGCTTGGGAGCGAACTTCTCGGCCAGGCTCTGGATGCCGATGCCGCAGGCCATGCTGAGCACCACGTCGGCCTGCTCGACCTTGTCGGCGATCATGTCGAGGTACTCCCACTCGCACTGGCGGATGGCCGCCGTGTGCTCGACCTCGACCTCGCGGCCGTCCTGCTCCGCCTTGATGCGCAGCTCGGCGGCCAGGATCTCGGCCTCCTTCTCGCCGCCCGTGAGGCAGATGGCGACGCAGGTGTCGCACCCGGCCACAAGGACCTTCTTCTTGTCGCCGACGAGCTCGAGGATCTCGTCGAGGGGTTTGCGTTCGGCGGTGATCATTCTGCGTGTCCTTCCTCACTGGTGGCGGCGGACGGAGCGGGGTCGTCGGGCATGGCCGCGCCGCCGAGCGCTTCGCGCGCGGCGGCGTGAGCGTCCACGCCTGCACGTTTGACGGGGTTGGGGCCGAGCGCCTTGATGCGCTCGGTGAACTCGGTCGCGACCCTGGCGAACTCAGCGCCCTGGGCCGACGACATGTTGTACATCTCGACGCGCTCGGGCTCGATGCCGACCTCGGCGAGCAGGTCCTTGACGTGGTTCACGCGCTTGCGCGCCCACAGGTTGCCCTTGAGGTAGTGGCACTCGCCTTCGAGGCAGCCGGCGGCGTACACGCCGTCCGCGCCGGCCTCGATCGCCTTGAGCAGATGGATGACCTCGAGCTTGCCGGTGCACGGCAGCTTGATCATCCGGATGTTGCTCGGGTACTGCAGGCGCATGCTGCCGGCCAGGTCGGCCGCCGCATAGGCGCAGTAGTGGCACGCGAACACGATGATCTCGGGCTCGAAGTCCGGATCGATGGGCTTCTTCGGCGCCTCGTCGACGGCTTCGCCGTCCTCGGCCACCGGGGTCTTCACGTCGGTGTCGGCCATGTCAGCTCACCTCCATGAAGAGCGCCTCTTCTTTGGCGAAGACCTGCGCGTCGGTGTAGTGGTGCAGGGTGATCGCTTTGACCGGGCACTCGCTGACGCAGACGCCGCAGCCCTGGCAGGCGGCCGCCTCGATCTTGGCCTTCTTGGTCTCGAGATCGATGATCGGCACCTCGTAGGGGCAGATGCGCACGCACGTGAGGCAGGCGGCGCACTTCTCTGTGTCGACCTCGGCGACGACGCCGCCGGCCTTGAGCACCGACTTGGCCAGGATGGACGCGGCGCGGCCCGCGGCGGCGTAGGCCTGCGAGATCGTCTCCTCGATGCTCTTGGGGTAGTGGGCGGCGCCGCAGAGGAAGATGCCCTCCGAGCCGAAGTCCACCGGGCGGAGCTTGACGTGCGCCTCGAGGTAGAAGCCGTCGGCGGTGAGCGGCACCTTGAGCAGCTTGCTCAGCTCGCTGCCTCCCGTGGACGGCACCGTCGGCGTGGCCAGCACGAGCAGGTCGAGCGGCATGTCGACGTCGCGGCGCAGGTACGGGTCGCGCGCCTTGACGCTGACGCTGCCGTTGGCGCTGACCTCGGGCTTGGAGTCGTTGTCGTAGCGCGTGAAGATGACGCCGAGCTCACGCGCCTTCGTGTAGTACTCCTCGAGGAGGCCGAACGTGCGGACCTCCTTGAACCAGACGTACACGGGACGGTCCGGATCCTGCTCCTTGAGCCTGATCGCGTTCTTGATGCTCTGCGAACAGCAGGTGCGCGAGCAGTAAGGCTTGTTCTCGTCGAGCGAGCCGGCGCAGAGGATGAAGCCGACGGACTTGACGTCGGCGAGGGCCGGGTCGTCGTCCTTGAGCATCTGCTCGAGGTCCATCCCGGTGACGACCTTCTGGCCGGAGCCGAGACCGAAGAGCTCCGGCCTCTCCTCGACGCCGCCGGTCGCGACGATGACGACGCCGTTGTCGACGGCGGTGCGCTTGCCGTCCTTCTCGGCGATGACGCTCGAGAAGTTGCCGATGAAGCCGTGGAAGTCGGCGAGCTCGGCCTCGAGGTGGATCTTGACGTTGGGGTTGTCGACGAGGCGCTGCTCGATCTCCTTGACCAGCGCCGTGGGGTCGTTGCCCTTGATGGTGTCGCCGAGCTCGAGCACGTGGCCGCCGAGCTTGGGCGAGCGCTCGATGAGATGGACCTCGTGGCCCATGTCGCCGAGCGCCAGGGCGCTGGTCATGCCGGCGACGCCGCCGCCGATGACGACCGCGGCGTGCGTGAGCGGCACGTCGACCTTGAACAGGGGCTCGAGCAGCCGGGCCCGGGCCACGCTCATCTGCACCAGTTCCTTGGCCTTCTGCGTGGCCTTCTCCGGCTCCTTGGCGTGCACCCAGCTCGCCTGGTCGCGGATGTTGGCCATCTCGAAGAGGAACGGGTTGAGGCCGGCCTCGCGCAGGGTGTCCTGGAAGATCGGCTCGTGCGTGCGCGGCGTGCAGCTGGCGACGACGACGCGGTTCAGGTCGTGCTCCTCGATGGCCTCGCGGATGAGCGAGAGGCTGTCCGAGGAGCACGTGTACATCGTGTCGGTGGCGAACGCCACGCCGGGCAGGTTGCCGGCGTACTCGGCGACGCTCTCGACGCCGATGACGCCGGCGATGTTGCTGCCGCAGTGACAGACGAAGACGCCCACCCGCGGCTCCTCGCCGACCACGTTCTTCTCGGCCGGGTACTCCTTGTCGACGGTGAGCGAATGGCGCGAGTCGGCGAGGCCGGTCATCACCTGTGCCGCGGCGGCCGAGGCCTGGGCGACGCTGTCGGGGATGTCCTTGGGCTCGCCGAACGGGCCGACGACGAACACGCCCTTGCGGCTGGTCTCGAGCGGGTTGAACTCGTGCAGCTCGCAGAAGCCGTGCCGGTTGAGGGCGACGCCGACGTGGCCGGCCGCCTCCTGCGCCTTGCGCGCAGGCTCCAGGCCGGCCGAGAGCACCACCATGTCGTAGCGGGTCTCGTGCATCTTGCCGCCCTCGTCCTCCCAGCTGATCAGGAGGTCCTTGGTGAGCGGGTCTTCCTTGATGTACGACGGGCGCGAACGGATGAAGCTGACGCCCTTGTCCAGCGCGCGCTGGTAGAAGGCGTCGAAGCCCTTGCCCTGGGCGCGCATGTCCATGAGGAAGATGGTCGGCTCACTGTCGGGCTCGTGGTCGATGGTGAGCATCGCCTGCTTGTTGGCGAACATGCAGCAGACGCTGGAGCAGTACTCGTGCTCCTGGTCACGCGAGCCGACGCACTGGATGAAGGCGATCTTCTTGGGGTGCGCCCCGTCGCTGCGGCGCTCCACGGAGCCGATGGTCGGCCCGCTGGCGCTGAGCATGCGTTCGTACTCGAGCGCCGAGAGGACGTTCGGGTAGCGCTCGTAGCCGTACTCGCTGTTGGCGCCCGGGTTGTAGAGGTCGAAGCCGGTCGCCATGACGACGGCGCCGACCTCGACGTCGATCTCCTTGTCGCGCTCGCCGTGCAGCAGGGCGCCGGGGCCGCAGGCCCTGACGCACTCCATGCACTCGGAGCAGATCGCGCAGTTGAGGCAGCGCTCGGCCTCGGCGACGGCCTGCTCGTCGGTGAAGCCGGTGTTGACCTCGTCCCAGACGATCTTGCGCGCCGCGCCGGGCAGGTGCGGCATGGGGAGGCGCGCCATGACGGCGGTCTGCTCGAGGACGGTGTCCTCAGGCTTGGCCTCGTCCATGACGTCGTCCTCGATGGGGAGGAGGTCCTCGCCGCGCAGGAAGTTGTGGATGCTGCGCGCGGCGCGGCGCCCGGCGGCGACGGCCTCGATGGCCGTCCACGGGGCGCTGGCCGCGGCATCTCCGCCGGCGAACACGCCCTTCTTGCCGGTGCCGAGCGTGGCCTTGTCGGTGAGGATCTGGCCCTTCTCGACCGTGATGCCCTTGGAGCCTTCGAGGAAGTCCTCGACCATGCTCTGGCCGATGGCGAAGATGACGGTGTCGCAGTCCAGCGTGTGCTCGGAGCCGGCGATGGCCACCGGAGGACGCCAGCCGCGCGCGTCGGGGTCGCCGAGCGAGCAGGCGAGGAACTCGACCTTGCTGGCGCGGCCGGAGGCGTCGGTGACGATCTGCGACGGCATGCACGAGCAGTTGAAGCTGATGCCCTCGTCGAGGCCTTCGGTGAGCTCGTCATCCGAAGCCGGGACGCTCTGGTCGTCCTCGATACAGTTGATCGTGACCTTCTCGGCGCCGAGGCGGAGGGCGGTGCGCCCGGCGTCGAACGCCACGTCGCCGCCGCCGATGACGACGACGTTCTTGCCCATGTCGACCTTCTCGCCCAGGGTGGCGGCCTTGAGCAGGCTCACGGCGTCGAGGACGCCCTTGGCGTCGGCGCCGGGGACCGGCAAGGTGCGGCCGCCCTGGAGGCCGACGGCGAGGTAGACGGCCTTGTAACCGCCGCCGCCCTTCGTCAGGAGGCCGTCGACGGTGAAATCGGTGCCG
>CAIYOD010000098.1 GCA_903927755.1 uncultured Thermoleophilia bacterium
CGCCGCAGGCCGGCGGCGCCGACGACCTGCTGGTCGTGACGGGCGTGTCGCACGTGCTCGCCGTGCTCGAGGCCGTCGAGGACGGCCGCCTGCCCGGCGTCTCGGCGATCGAGCCGTACCTCTGCGACGGCGGCTGTTTCGGCTCGCCGCTGCTGCGCGAGGATGCCCACGTCGCCGCCTGGCGCTGGGCCGCCGTCGGCGGGGACGCCCCGGGAGGCGGCGGCGGCCGCGAGCGCACCCGACCCTTCCGCGCCCGGCCCGGCATCCGCCTGGACGCCGACATGGCCGAGGCCATCCGCAAGCTGACCCAGCTGGACGCCGAGACCCGGGCCCTGCCCGGCAGAGACTGCGGCGTGTGCGGCGCGCCCACGTGCGCCGCGCTCGCAGAGGACATCGTCATGGAGCGCGCCGCGCGCGCGCTCTGCCCGTACGTCGCCCTGGAGGAGGAGAGCGCGTAATGAAGCTCGAGGACATCGCTCAAGAGCTCGGGTTCACGGAGCTCACGCCGGAGGTCTCCGGCAACCGCGACACCGACATCGACCGCGGCTACGCGTCGGACCTGCTCAGCGACGTGCTCGCGCACGCGCCCGAAGGCGGTCTGCTGGTCACGCTGCAGGTGCACCTCAACGTGATCGCCGTCGCCAGCCACGCCGAGCTCGCCGCCGTGGTCTTCGCCGGCAACCGCCGCCCCGAGGACGACGTGCTCGCCAAGGCGACCGCCGAGGGCCTCGCCCTCTACTCGGCGCCGGCCGACACGTTCGACATCGTCGGCCGCCTGTACGCCCTGGGCGTCAAGGGGAACCATGCGTGAACGTCTGCCTGGCAGACCTGCACGTGCACACCGCGCTCTCGCCGTGCGCGGACGACGCGATGACCCCGCCGGTGATCGTCGGAGCAGCGCTCACTGAGGGCCTGGGGATGATCGCCGTCTGCGACCACAACAGCGCCCGCAACGTCGCCGCCGTCCAGGAAGTGGCCGGCGATCATCTGGTCGTGCTCGCCGGCATGGAGATCACCACCGTCGAGGAGTGCCACGTGGTCGGCCTCTTCCCCGACGCCGCGGCCGCGGAGGCCGCCGGCGCCGAGGTAGGGGCCACCCTGGACACCACCGACGACGGCTACGAGACCTTCTTCGGCGAACAGCGCCTCCTCGACGCGGCCGGGCTGGAGACGGGTCGCGAGACGCGGGCGCTGGCCACGGCGACGGCGCTGGACGTGAACGCCGCGGTCGCGCTGGTGCACCGGCACGGCGGCCTTGCCGTGGCGGCGCACATCGACCGAGGGAGCTTCGGGGTCATCGGGCAGCTCGGTTTCTTCCCCGCGGAGGCCGGCTTTGACGCGGTGGAGCTCTCGCGCCACGTCCCGGCCGGCGCGGAGCACGAGGCCGAGTACGCCGTGTACGGCCTCCCGGTGCTGCGCTCGTCCGACGCCCACTTCGTCCGGGACGTGGGCGCGGCGCGCACCACGGTCGTCTGCGAGCGGCCCGGGTTCGACGAGCTGGCGCTGGCCGTGCGCGGCCTCGACGGGAGGCGCATCGGCGATGCATGACCTCTCGCTCTACCTCCTCGACATCCTCGAGAACTCCGTGCGCGCCGGCGCGACGGTGATCACGACGACGATCGTCGCCGACCGCGCCGCCGACGAGCTCTCCCTCGCCGTCGAAGACGACGGCCCGGGCCTGCCGGTGGAGCCGGAGCAGGCCCTCGACCCCTTTTTCACGACCAAGGCGAACAAGAAGACCGGCCTCGGCCTGAGCCTCTTCCGCCAGGCGGCCGAGGCCGCCGGCGGCGGGCTCAGCGTGGGCCGGTCCCAGGAGCTCGGCGGCGTCGCCGTGCGCGCCTGGATGCGCCTCGGCGATGTCGACCGCCCGCCGCTGGGCGACGTCGCCGCCTCGATCGCCACCATGTTCGCCACCAACCCGGAGATCGAGTTCCGGGTCGACCTCGACCAGGACGGGACCCGCACCTCGCTGTGCGGCCCCGACATACCGGCGCGCTTCTCGGAGCTCACCGCGTTCCAGGAGGCGTTGCCATGAGCCACGGACACTATCTGCGAACTGTGATCGCAGCGGACTCAAGCGAAGGAGAGGGGAATGGCTGAAGCAGTGAAGTCGTGCGAGTGCTGCGCCGAGGAGCCGACCGAGGAAGAACTCCTCGAGCGCCTCGATGCAGTGATCGCCGAGTACAAGGGCAAGCCGGGGGCGTTGATCCCGGTGTTGCAGCTCGCCCAGGGCATCTTCGGATATCTTCCCGAGGTCGCCCTCAAGCACATCGCCCGCGAGCTGCGCAAGCCCTACAGCGAAGTGGCCGGAGTGGTGGGCTTCTACTCGTTCTTCACCACGGTCCCGCGCGGCAAGCACCTCATCCGCATCTGCCTCGGCACCGCCTGCTACGTGCGTGGCGGCGTCGCCGTGATGGATGCGTTCAAGAAGCAACTCGGCATCGACATCGGCGGGACGACCGAGGACCGTCTGTTCTCGCTCGAGATCGGCCGCTGCTTCGGCGCCTGCGGCCTCGCCCCGGTGATCATGATCGACGACGACGTACATCACCGCGTCAAGCCCAAGCGGGTCAACGAGATCCTCGCGCAGTACGCCGAGGAGCCCGTCCTCGCGGAAACGAGGAGCGCCTGATGGCCGACAGAATCACCAGCCCCGAGCAGCTCAAGGCGCTGGCCCAGAAGGCCAAGTCCGACATCGACCTGCGCGAAGGCCGCAAGGAGACGCAGGTGACCGTGCACATGGGCACCTGCGGCATCGCCGCGGGCGCGCGTGAGATCGTCGCCGCGTTCATGACCGAGCTGTCCGCCAACGGCGTGTCCTCGGCCAGCCTGCACCAGTCCGGCTGCGCCGGCCTCTGCGAAGAAGAGCCGATGGCGACCATCACGACTGCCGACGGGACCCTGTACCGCTACGGCCTGCTGGACAAGAGCAAGGTCCACACGATCGTGGTCAACCACCTCGTCGGCGGCACCCCCGTCGACGCGTACCTCATCAAGACCTGAGAGCGAGTGAACTGACTATGGCTGATGTGAGAAGTCACTTCCTGATCTGCACCGGCGGCGGTTGCATCGCCTCCGGCGCCCTCGACGTGAGCGAGGCCGTGCGCGCCGAGCTCAAGGAGCGCGAGCTCGCCGGCGAGATCGACGTCGTCGAGACCGGCTGCCTCGGCCCCTGCGTGCAGGGTCCCGTGGCGCTGGTCTACCCCGACGGCGTCTTCTACCAGAACATCAAGGTCGAGGACGTGCCCGAGATCGTCGAGGAGCACCTCCTCAAGGGTCGCGTCGTCGAGCGCCTCGTGAGTCACGCGCCCGGCACCGACCGCACCCAGGCGGAGATGGACGACATCCCGTTCTTCAACCGCCAGGTCAAGATCGTCCTGCGCAACTCGGGGATCATCGACCCGCTCAACATCGACGAGTACATCGCCCGCGACGGCTATCAGGCCCTCGCCAAGGTGCTCACCGAGATGGTCCCGGAAGCGGTCGTCGAGGAGGTGCTCGCCTCCGGCCTGCGCGGCCGCGGCGGCGCCGGCTTCCCCACCGGCATGAAGTGGAAGTTCGCGCAGCAGCAGGACAACGACACCAAGTACATCCTCTGCAACGCGGACGAGGGCGACCCCGGCGCGTTCATGGACCGCTCGGTGCTCGAGGGCGACCCGCACTCGCTCATCGAGGGCATGGTCATCGGCGCCTTCGCCATCGGCGCCCACGAGGGCTTCGTGTACGTGCGCGCCGAGTACCCGCTCGCCGTCGAGCGCCTCGAGCACGCGCTCGGGCAGGCGCGCGAGTACGGCCTGCTCGGCAAGGACATCATGGGCTCGGGCTTCGACTTCGACCTCGAGATCCGCATGGGCTCCGGCGCCTTCGTCTGTGGCGAGGAGACCGCGCTCATGACCTCGATCGAGGGTCACCGCGGCGAGCCGCGCCCGCGCCCGCCGTTCCCGGCGGTCTCGGGCCTCTGGGGCAAGCCCAGCGTGCTCAACAACGTCGAGACCTTCGCCAACATCGCGCCGATCATCCTCAAGGGTTCGGCGTGGTACGCGAGCACGGGTACCGAGAGCAGCAAGGGCACCAAGGTGTTCGCGCTCGGCGGCAACGTGCAGCACACCGGCCTCGTCGAGGTCCCGATCGGCATGCAGCTCGGCGAGCTCATCTACGAGGTCGGCGGCGGCATCCCGGACGGCAAGTCGTACAAGGCCGCCCAGCTCGGCGGTCCCTCGGGCGGCTGCATCCCCAAGGAGCACCTCAACGTGCCCGTCGACTACGCCACCCTGCAGGAGCTCGGCGCGATCATGGGCTCCGGCGGCGTCATCGTCATGGACGAGGACACCTGCATGGTCGACATCGCCCGCTTCTTCCTCGAGTTCACGCAGGAAGAGAGCTGCGGCAAGTGCCCGCCGTGCCGCGTCGGCACCAAGCGGATGCTCGAGATCGTCGAGCGCATCTGCCGGGGCGAGGGCGAAGAAGGCGACATCGAGCGCCTCGTCGCCCTCGGCGAGTCGATCAGCCAGACCGCCCTCTGCGGCCTCGGCCAGACGGCGGCGAACCCGGTGCTCAGCACCATCCGCCACTTCCGCCACGAGTACGAGGCCCACATCAAGGACAAGTACTGCGAGGCCGGCGTCTGCGCGACGATGTTCAAGGCGCGCTGCTCCAACGCGTGCCCGGCCAGCGTCAACATCCCCGGCTTCGTGAGCCTCGTCGGCGAGCAGCGCTACAACGAGGCGCTCAAGCTGCACCGCGAGCGCAACCCGCTCGCCAGCATCTGCGCCCGCGTCTGCTTCCACCCCTGCGAGAGCAAGTGCATGCGCTCGAGCCTCGACGGCTCGCTCGCGATCCGTCACGTCAAGCGCTTCATGGTCGAGCAGGAGAAGGACCTTCAACTGCCGGAGATCCTGGAGAACGCCGAGAACGCCGCCCGCAAGGTCGCCGTCGTCGGCTCCGGGCCCGCCGGTCTGTCCGCCGCCTACTTCCTCGCCCGGCTCGGCTACAAGCCCGTCGTGTTCGAGGCCGAGCCCAAGGCCGGCGGCATGCTCGTCCAGGCCATCCCGGCCTACCGCCTGCCGCGCCCCGAGCTCGAGCGTGAGATCGAGATGATCGAGACCATGGGTGCGCGCTTCGAGTACAACAAGGCGCTCGGCAAGGACTTCACGCTGCAGAGCCTCAAGGACGAGGGCTACGAGGCCGTGTTCGTGGCCGTCGGCGCCCCGCAGGGCACCGGCATCGGCATCCCGGGCGAAGACGGCCCGGATGTGTACGACGGCCTCTCCTTCCTCAAGGAGTACAACGTCAGCGGTAAGGGTGAAGTGGGCAAGAACGTCGCCGTCATCGGCGGCGGCAACGCGGCCATCGACGCCGCCCGCACCGCCCTGCGCCTCGGCGCCGAGTCGGTCCGGATCCTCTACCGCCGTACGCGCGCGCAGATGCCGGCGTGGGGCGAGGAGATCGACGCCGCCGACCTCGAGGGCATCGACATCATGACGCTCGTCGCCCCGGAGGAGATCCTCCGCGACGCGAGCGGCAAGGTCACCGGCGTGCGCTGCAAGGAGATGGCGCTGGGCGACTACGACCGCAGCGGTCGTCGCCGTCCTGTGGCCGGCCACAACCCCGACTTCGTGGTCGAGGCCGACACCGTCATCGCGGCCATCGGGCAGAAGCTCGACGCGCCGGCCGTCCTGGACGGCACCCCCATCGAGCTCAACCGCTGGGGCTACCTCGACGCCGACCCGAACACCGGCCAGACCTCGGTCGAGTGGGTGTTCTCCGGCGGCGACGCCGCCACGGGCCCGTCGTCGGTCGTCGAGGCGATCGGCGCCGGCGAGAAGGCCGCGGCCGCGATGGACGAGCTCCTGACCGGCGCCAACCACGCCTTCTGGCGCCGTGACATCGAGCCGCCGACCTCCTTCGACCCCGACGCCGACCCCGAACTGGTCGAGCGCCACAGAGTCGAGGAACTGGCGGTCGCCGGACGCGTCACCAACTTCGACGAGGTCGAGCTGGGCTGGGCCGCAGAGGTCGCGATCGCCGAGGCGAAGCGTTGCCTGCGATGCGACTACGGCAAGTACTGCTCGTGAGCAAGGAGAGCGAGAAGATGCCAACCCTGACGATTGACGGGATCAGCGTCGAGGTCCCCGAGGGCACCACGGTGCTTCAGGCGGCCAAACAGGCCGGCGTGAAGATCCCGACCCTCTGCTATCTCCAGGACGTCCAGTCCATTGGAGCTTGTCGCGTGTGCCTCGTTGAGGTTGAAGGCGCACGTACTCTGGTTGCCTCGTGCAGCCAGCCGGCGACCGACGGCATGGTCGTCAAGACCAACACCGGCAAAGTGCGCGACGGCCGCCAGATGGTCGTCGAACTGCTGCTCTCCGAGCACGACGGCGACTGCCAGGTCTGCGGCCGGTCCGCCGACTGCGAGCTGCGCACCCTGGCCAACGACCTCGGCATCGGCGACCTGCGGTACGAGGGCGAGAAGACGTTCAAGATGATCGACGAGAGCACCCCGGCGCTCATCCGCGACACCGGCAAGTGCATCTCCTGCCGTCGCTGCGTCACGGTGTGCAACGAGGTCCAGGAAGTGGGCGGCCTGTTCGCCCAGGGCCGCGGCTTCGCCACGCTGATCGGCCCGGCGTTCGCCCAGGACCTGAGCGACGTCGTCTGCGTGCAGTGCGGCCAGTGCGCCGCCGTGTGCCCCGTCGGCGCCATCCAGGAGCGCAACCAGATCGAAGAGGTCTGGGCGGCGCTCGAAGACCCCACCAAGACGGTCATCGTGCAGACGGCGCCGGCGATCCGTGCCGCGCTCGGCGAGTGCTTCGACTATCCGGCCGGCACCCTGGTGACCGGCAAGATGGTCGCCGCGCTTCGCCGTCTCGGCTTCGACGCCGTGTTCGACACCGACTTCACCGCCGACCTCACGATCATGGAGGAAGGCACGGAGCTGCTCGTGCGGCTCAAGAAGGCGCTCGTCGACGGCGAGCAGGTCGCTCTGCCGCAGTTCTCCAGCTGCTCCCCGGGCTGGATCAACTACATGGAGCACTTCAACCCGGACATGCTCGCCAACCTGAGCACCTGCAAGAGCCCTCAGCAGATGTTCGGCGCGATCGCCAAGACCTACTACGCCGAGAAGATCGGCGTGAAGCCGGAGGACATGGTCGTCGTCTCGGTCATGCCCTGCACCGCCAAGAAGTACGAGGCGGCGCGCCCGGAGATGAACGACAGCGGCGTCCAGGACGTCGACATCGTGCTCACCACGCGTGAGCTCGGAGCGTTCATCACGCAGGCCGGCATCGACTTCCGCAGCCTGCCCGACGAGGAGATGGACGCACCTCTGGGCATCAGCACCGGCGCCGCCGACATCTTCGCCAACACCGGCGGCGTCATGGAGGCGGCCCTGCGCACGGCGTGGGAGATCGTCACCGAGACGCCGTTCCCCTTCCCCAACCTGCACGTCGAGCCCATCCAGGGCCTCGAAGGCGTGAAGGTCGCTTCGGTCAAGGTCGAAGGCGCCAAGGGTGACTGGGCGTTCCTCGAGGGCGCCGAGCTCAAGGTGGCCGTGGCCTCCGGCCTCGGCAACGCGCAGAAGGTCATCGACATGGTCAAGAGCGGCGAAGCCGAGTTCCACTTCGTCGAGGTCATGACCTGCCCGGGCGGCTGCATCGGCGGCGGCGGGCAGCCGCGCTTCACGACCAAGGAGGTGCGCGAGGCGCGCATCGCCGCGATCTACCGTGAGGACGAGGGCCGCGAGCTGCGCAAGTCGCACGAGAACCCCGCCGTCTGCGCCCTGTACGAGGAGTACCTCGGGGCGCCGTGCGGCGAGATCTCGCACCACCTGCTGCATACCCACTACTTCGAGCACGACCGCGTCTGAGACGCGGCACCAGGAAGACGGCGGCCGGGCGCGTGGGCGGCGCGCCCGTGAGGCGGCCCCGGGAGACCGGGGCCGCCTCCGGGGCCGCCGCAAGGACCCGGCCGCCCAGCCGCTATACTGAAGGCAAGCCATGAGCGCAGACCAGAGTCTCATACTCATCGTTGACGACGACTTCGACTTCCTCGAGATCAACCGCATCATCCTCGAGGGGGCCGGCTACCGCGTGGTCACCGCCACCAACCCCGCCGAGGCGCAGACGCGCATCGACGCCGAGGCGCCCGACCTCGTCATCACCGACCTGATGATGACCAGCATCGACGCCGGGTTCGCCTTCGCCGCCCGGCTCAAGGGCGACCCGCGCACGGCCGGCGTGCCCATCATCATCAGCACCTCCGTCAGCAGCGCGCTGGGGCTCAACTTCCACCCCGACTCCGCCGAGGACCTGGCCAAGATGAACGTCGACGCCTACTTCGACAAGCCCATCGACGCGCCGGCGCTGCTCGCCAAGGTGGCCGAGCTCCTCGCCGCCCGCGGCTAGACCGCGCAGTGGGAGCCTCATGAACGAAGACAAGGTCCCTTACCTCCAGCTGGTCACGACCATCAAGGAGAAGTGCCGCCGCTGCTACACCTGCGTGCGCGAATGCCCGGCCAAGGCCATCCAGATCGAGGACGGCCAGGCGAGCGTCATCCAGACGCGCTGCATCGGCTGCGGCAACTGCGTCACGGTGTGCAGCCAGAACGCCAAGCAGGTGCTCAGCGGCATCGAGGACACTGAGGAACTGCTCGCCGGCGCCGCGCCCGTCGCGGCGATCGTGGCGCCGAGCTACGCGGCCGAGTTCACGGAGTGCAGCACGCCCGGGCTGGTCGGCGCCCTCCGGGACCTCGGCTTCAGCGGTGTCCACGAGGTCAGCTTCGGCGCCGACCTCGTGGCCGAGGAGTACGTGCGGCTGCTGGGCGAGCACGACGGGCGCCACATCGCCACCACCTGCCCGGCGGTCGTCAGCTACGTACGCAAGTACCATCCCGACATCCTCGACCGGCTCGCGCCCATCGTCTCGCCGATGCTGGCCATCGCGCGCGTGCTGCACAAGAAGTACGGCCCGGAGCTCAGGATCGTGTTCATAGGGCCCTGCATCGCCAAGAAGGGCGAGGCTCGCTACGAGCAGTTCGAAGGCGAGGTCCACGCGGCGCTCACCTACGTGGAGCTCCGCGCCCTCCTCGCCGCGCGCGGCGTCAGTCTCCTCGGCCGTGAGGACTCCCGCGAAGATTTCGACCCGCCGCACGGCAGCCTCGGCGCCCTCTTCCCCATCACCCGCGGCATGCTCCAGGCGGCCAACCTCGACGAGGACCTGCTGAGCGGCGACATCGTGAGCGCGGACGGGCGTCAGAACCTCGTCGACGCCATCACCGACTTCGAGCACGGCCAGACCGAGGCGCGGCTCCTCGACATCCTCTGCTGCGAGGGCTGCATCATGGGCGCCGGCTTCAGCTGCGAGGAGCCGGTCTTCAAGCGCCGCTCGGACGTGAGCGCCGAGACCCGCGCCCGCCAGGCCGGCTTCGACCGGGCCGCGTGGGAGGAGGCGGTCGCCGACTACGCCGACGTCGACCTCTCGCGCACCTTCGCACCGTTCGACCAGCGCTTCGACGCCATGCCGACGCAGGAGGAGCTCCAGGAGATCCTCGCGCGCATGAACAAGCACGAGCCCGAGGACGAGCTCGACTGCGGCGCCTGCGGCTACGACACCTGCCGCCACCACGCCGTCGCCATCTGGCAGGGCCTGGCCGAAGTCGAGATGTGCCTGCCCTACTCCGTCGAGGAGCTGCGCAAGACCGTCGACGAGCTCCAGCAGTCCAACCTCTCCCTGGAGACGACCAAGGAGGCGCTGGTCAAGAGCGAGAAGCTCGCCAGCATGGGCCAGCTCGCGGCCGGCATCGCCCACGAGGTGAACAACCCGCTGGGCATCCTGCTGCTGCACGCCAACCTGCTGCTCGAGGACTGCGAGGACGAGACCCAGGAGGCCGAGGACGTCAAGCTCATCGTCGACCAGGCCAACCGCTGCAAGAAGATCATCTCCGGCCTCCTCAACTTCGCCCGCCAGAGCCGCGTGGTGCGCCAGCCCACCGACCTCACCAACCTCGTGGGCGAGGTCATGCGCACGCTCCCGTTCGCCGAAGGCGTCTCGGTGGAGGTCATCGACCATCTCGACGACCCCACGGCCGAGCTCGACGGCGACCAGATCGTCCAGGTGCTCACCAACCTGCTCACCAACGCCCAGCACGCGATGCCCGGCGGCGGCAACATCACCGTCACGCTGGACGGCACCGAGGAGAATGTGATCGTCACCGTGCAGGACGAAGGCATGGGCATCCCAGACGAGAACCTCGACAAGCTCTTCAGCCCGTTCTTCACGACCAAGCAGGTCGGCAAGGGGACAGGCCTCGGCCTCGCCGTGACCCACGGCATCGTCAAGATGCACCGCGGCCAGATCAGCGTGGAGTCCAACGCCGACCCGGCCGCAGGGCCCACCGGCACCACCTTCAGCATCTCCCTGCCCAGGTTCGAGGCCGAGACGGACGTCTCGGCCAGCCTGCAGGAGATCACCGGGAGCTGACATGAACCCAGACCCCGCAGCCCGCGAGAGCCTCATGGACCCGCAGCAGGTGACGCTCAAGGTCGTGATGGTCGACGACGAGGAGGCGCTGTGCCTGGGCGTGCGCCGCATCATCCAGAAGTACAAGGTGCACGTCGCCGACGTGCTCGTCGACGCCGACTACGAGTTCCGCTACTTCACCAGCGGTGAGCAGTACCTCACCTGGCTGGGCGAGGGCGGCGAGGTCGACCTCCTGCTGCTCGACCTCAAGCTGCCGGGCGTCGGCGGCATGGACGTCCTCGACGCGATGAGCGCCCAGGGCCGTGCGGTCCTGACGATCATGATCACGGCCTACGCGACCTTCGAGACCGCGGTGAAGGCGACCAAGCTCGGCGCCTACGACTTCCTCGCCAAGCCGTTCACCCCCGAGGAACTCCGCTACGCGCTGCGCAAGGCGACGAGCCAGCTCATCCTGAGCAAGCAGGCGCTCAAGCTGGCCGAGGAGAAGCGCGAGATCCGCTTCAACTTCATCTCGGTGCTCGCGCACGAGCTCAAGGCGCCGCTCAACGCGGTGGAGGGCTACCTGAACATCCTGCGCACCACCGAGGCCGACCAGAACCTGCAGATGGTCGAGCGCAGCATCGTGCGCGTGGACGGCATGAAGAAGCTCATCATGGACCTGCTCGACCTCACCCGCATCGAGTCCGGCCAGCGCGAGCGCGTCGTCAAGCGACTGGACCTGCACGGGCTGGCCAGAGCGTCGATGGAGCTGTTCGCCGTCGACGCCGAGCGCCGGGGCATCACGGTGACGCTCGAGGACGGGGACGACATCGAGCTCCTGGCCGACCCCGGCGAGATCGAGATCGTCTTCAACAACCTCATCTCGAATGCGGTCAAGTACAACCGCGACGGCGGCGAGGTCAAGATCAGCCTCACCCGCAAGGGCGACGCCGTCAAGGTCACCGTCAGCGACACCGGCATCGGCCTCAGCGCCGAGGAGGCCGGGAAGCTCTTCAACGAGTTCACACGCATCAAGAACGAGCAGACCGTCAAGATCCTCGGGAGCGGCCTGGGCCTGAGCACGGTGCGCAAGATCGCCAACATGTACGACGGCGAGGCCAAGGTCACGAGTGAGCCCGGCGTCGGCAGCACGTTCTCGGTGACCCTGCACGACGCCCCGCCGGAGGGCGCGGCGCGGCCGGCGGAGCCCGTCACGGACATCGCCGCCTCCGCCGCGCCGCAGCTCTGAGCGACGCGACCGGCGTCCTCCCTCGCCGCCGTGCGCCCCTTTCTCGCGCGCGCCTCGGAGACGTCCGCGCAGGGCGCCGCCCCATGGTTTCGCCGGTGTGCGAGGATGTGCGATACTTACCATCGACGCTCGTGACCCCTTGCACAAGCAGCCACGATGCGTTAGAAATTGTGCGGAGTTGAGGCCAGGTCGAACGTGGATTCTGTGGAGTGAGCGGCCAGCACCGAGTGTCGTCTATTTCGTCCATCCCCGCCCCGCCTTGGCCTGGCCGGGGGCGGAGTCGTGACGGAAGACGACAGCCGGCCGCGATGGCGGAGCATCATGCCTCGCCAGGGGGAACGGAAACGGACTGAAGGAGTGCGCGGTGCCCAAGATTCTCATCGTTGACGACGACCCGGACATCGTCGATGCCGGCCGCCTGGTCCTCGAGCGTGAGGGCTACGAGGTCGTCGGCGCGCCCAACCGTGCCGACGGCATGAAGAAGCTCGAGGAGATCAAGCCCGACCTCCTCATCCTCGACGTCATGATGGAAGAGCCGGACGACGGCCTCCGCATGGCCCGCGAGATCCGCAAGAACGGCAACCAGGTGCCGATCATCATGCTGACCAGCGTCAATGCCGCCATGGGCCTGAACATCGACAAGGACGGCGAGATCGTCCCCGTCGACGAGTTCCAGCCCAAGCCCGTTGAGCCGCAGACGCTTGTGGCCAAGGTCAAGAAGCTCCTCGAGCAGTAGGAGAGGACTCCAGATGGCAACGACCACACTCAAGCAAGAGCAGCTCAGAACCGACGTCGAAGCCCTGGTCGAGAAGCTCGGCCCGGGCAGAAGCTCTCTCATCCCGATCCTCACGGATGTCAAGAGGCGCTTCCACGAGGTCGACTCCGAGTCCATGCAGACCATCGCCGACGTGCTCGACATCCACCCCGTGGAGGTCTACAGCGTCGCTTCCTTCTACGCGTTCCTGCACGGCGCCCCCGAGGGGCAGTTCGTGATCCGGCTGTGCGGCACGCTGTCGTGCGACTTCGCCGGCAAGGACGCGGTCGCCGACGCCCTCAAGAACGAACTCGGCGTCGGCTTCGACGAGTCCACCGATGACGGCCTGTTCACCCTCGAGTGGGCGAGCTGCGTCGGCATGTGCGACCAGGGCCCGGCCCTGCTCGTCAACGACCAGGTCCACACGCGGGTGACCCCCGAGACCGCGCGCGAGATCGTCGCCGCCTGCAGGGCCGCGGCTGCGGCCGAGGAGGGCTGAGCAGTGGCGACCACGATCGAGACCAAGGGCAACGCTCTCACGTACGAGACCATCGAAGCCGAGGCGGGCCTCAAGGCCGCCCTGGCCATGAGCCGCGCCGACCTCGTCGACTTCGTGCGCGACAGCGACCTCAAGGGCCGCGGCGGCGCCGGTTTCCCCACGGGCATGAAGTGGGGCTTCTGCGCGGCGGAGAAGGCCGACCAGAAGTACATCATCTGCAATGCCGACGAGGGCGAGCCCGGCACCTTCAAGGACCGCGTGATCCTCACCCGGTTCGCCGACCTCGTCTTCGAGGGCATGACCATCGGCGGCCGCGCCATCGGCGCGTCGCTCGGCATCATCTACCTGCGCGCCGAGTACACGTACCTGCGCCCGCACCTCAACGAGGTCATCCAGGCCCGTCGAGGCGCCGGCCTGCTCGGGCACAACATCCTCGGCGTCGAGGGCTTCGACTTCGACATCCTCGTGGCCATGGGCGCCGGCGCCTACGTGTGCGGCGAGGAGACCGCCCTCATCGAGAGCCTCGAGGGCTTCCGCGGCGAGCCGCGCAACCGCCCGCCGTTCCCGGTGGTCGCCGGCCTGCTCAACAACCCGACGGTGGTCAACAACGTCGAGACGCTCGCCTCGGTGGCGGCGATCTTCGCCAAGGGCACCGACTGGTTCAAGACCTTCGGCACCGACAAGTCGACCGGCTACAAGCTGTTCAGCATCAGCGGCGACTGCGAGAAGCCGGGCGTGTACGAGTTCCCGTGGGGGATCACGCTGGCCAGCCTGCTCGAAGAGGTGGGCGGGACCGGCGCCAAGGCCGTCCAGATCGGCGGCGCCAGCGGCGTCTGCGTGCCGGCCAGGGACTTCACCCGGGCGCTTGCGTTCGAGGACATCCCCACCGGCGGATCGGTGATGGTCATCGGCGCCGACCGCGACATCCTCGACGTGGCCGAGAACTTCCTCGACTTCTTCGTCGAGGAGAGCTGCGGCCAGTGCACCCCGTGCCGTCTGGGCAACGTCCAGATGCTCGAAGCGGTCAAGCTCCTCAAGAAGGGTGAGTGCCCGCCCGAGTTCCTCGCCGCCGTGAAGGATCTCGGCGGCACCATGCAGGTCGCCTCGAAGTGCGGCCTCGGGCAGACCAGCCCGAGCGCCTTCCTCTCGATCCTCGAGGGCTTCGACGACGAGATCGCAAACCGCGCCCCGAGCGCCTGACGAGAGCGAGGGAGTGACATGAGCAATCCGACCACCCCGATCCATCGCGCGCCGCTCTCGCAGCAGCACCGGCGCGTCATCACCACCACCAGCCCGGACGCCATCGGCGCCCAGGTCAGCGTCGTCATCGACGGCGTCGAGGCCAAGGTCCCGTTCGGTGTGACCATCCTCGAGGCCGCCAAGAACGCCGGCGTCAACATCCCGACGCTGTGCGACCACCCGGACCTCGACGTGGCCGGCGTCTGCCGCATGTGCGTCGTGGAGGTCGAGGGCCAGCGCACGCTGCAGCCCGCCTGCACCTTCCCGGTCGTCAACCAGATGAAGGTCAAGACGCACAGCCGCAAAGTGCGGATGGCCCGCAAGCACGTGCTCGAACTGCTCCTCAGCGAGCACTGCGGCGAGTGCTACAGCTGCGTGCGCAACGGCAACTGCGAGCTGCAGACGCTGGCCGAGGAATACGGCATCACCAGCTATCCCTTCGGGCATCCCGAAGAGCCGGCGTTCGAGGTCGACGAGTCGAGCTACAGCGTCATGCGCGACATGAACAAGTGCATCCGCTGCCGCCGCTGCATCCGCACCTGCATCGACATCCAGGAAGTCGGCGTGCTCGAGGCGGTCGGCCGCAGCAACAAGGTCACGATCGAGACCTTCGAGGACATGCCGCTCGGCACGGCCGTGTGCATCAACTGCGGCCAGTGCGTCAATCGCTGCCCGGTCGGCGCCCTGTACGCCAAGGACGAGACCGACGAGGTGTGGGCCGCCATCGATGACCCCGACAAGCACGTCGTCATCCAGACGGCCCCCGCGCCGCGCTCGGCCATGGGCGAGCTGTTCGGCCTCGAGCCGGGCACGCCGGTCACCTTCGAGATGAACACCGCCCTGCGTCGTGCGGGCTTCGACAGGGTGTTCGACACCAACTTCACCGCCGACCTCACGATCATCGAGGAGGGCACGGAGCTCATCCTCCGGCTCTACAAGGCGCTGGTGGAGAAGGACGAGAGCATCGCCCTGCCGCAGTTCACCAGCTGCTCGCCGGGCTGGGTCAAGTACCTGGAGCACTTCTACCCCGAGTACCTGCCCAACGCCTCGAGCGCCAAGAGCCCGCAGCAGATGTTCGGCGCGCTCATCAAGACCTACTACGCCGAGAAGCTCGGGTTCGACCCCGAGAAGATCGTCAGCGTCGCGCTCATGCCGTGCTCGGCCAAGAAGTTCGAGTGCAACCGGCCCGAGATGCGCGACTCCGGCTATCAGGACGTCGACTACGGCCTCACCACGCGTGAGCTCGGCAAGATGTTCAAGGAGGCCGGCCTGCACGTGCCGAGCCTGCCCAAGAGCGACTTCGACGACCCGTTCGGCTCGGCCACCGGCTCCGGCGTCATCTTCGGCGCCACCGGCGGCGTGATGGAGGCCGCGCTACGCACCGTCATCGAGCTGGTCACCGGCGAGAAAGTCGAGAGCATCTACGACCACGGCGACATCATCCCCGTCCGCGGGTTCGAGGGCGTCAAGTACGCCGAGCTCACCATTCCCAAGGTCGGCCCGGTGCCCGAGATCGTGGCGCACCTCGTGCCGAACTGGGACTGGCTCAACGGCGCGACGCTCAAGGTCGCCGTGGCGCACGGCACCGCCAACGCCAAGAAGGTCATGGACGACATCAAGGCCGGCGGCAAGTTCAGCGAGTGCCACTTCATCGAGTTCATGGCCTGCCCGGGCGGCTGCCTGGGCGGCGGCGGACAGCCGATCCCGACCAGCGCGGACATCCGCGCCGCCAGGGCCAAGGCCATCTACTCCGAGGACTCGGCCTACGCCGTGCGCAAGTCGCACGAGAACCCGGCCGTGCTCGCCACCTACGGCGAGTTCCTCACCGACGGTCCGTGCGGACACAAGAGCCACAAGCTGCTCCACACGGAGTACACGGCCCGCGGCAAGCACATGCCGCAGGACGACTGAGGCACGACTGACGCGCGGGGACGCCGCC
>CAIYOD010000099.1 GCA_903927755.1 uncultured Thermoleophilia bacterium
CTCCGGCGCGCGATCTGTGGTGCCGCTACCTCGACGTCACCTGACCTTGACCCTGGCGGTGGAGGTGAAGGCTCCCCAATACCAGTCGTCGCCGGCGTACTGGACGACGAACGTGCCCGTCCGCGGCGGCTTGAGGGACGGGGTGGTGTAGGAGCCCGTCCCGGTCGTCTTCATGCTGCCGACGAGGACCCACCCCTGCTTCTGCGGCTTGTCCCAGTTGGTCGGCACGCCGGCCGTGCCCTTGTGCCACCAGACGGCGATGGCCTTTCGCCGGCCGGCCTGATCGCCCCAGTGGCCCTCGGTCGGCACGACGCCCTTGATGCGGATCCTCGTCCCCTTGGTGATGCTTGCCTTGGACGGCTTCATCGTGCAGACCTGGAACATCTCCTCTACATACAGAGGCAGCTCATTGCCGCTGGCGTCGACGTGCTGGAACCCGATCCAGTAGCCGTAGCCCGGCTTGGCCGTCGCCGGCACCTTGACGCTCACGGACTCGGCTGCGCCGCCCTGCGAGGTCTTGACGCCGAACGTCTTCTGAGCCGAATAGTCTGGGTCGCTGTAGCCGGTGATGAGGTTCTTCCAGCCGGCCGGGAAGTTGCCGCGCGTGAGCCTGACCGTGGTCCCCGGCTTGCCCGACGCAGAGCGCGGCGCCGTGCTCCACACACGCTGCGCGTCGGCCTCGTCCACGGTGATCGTGGTCGCCGACGCGGCGCCGGACGTGACGGCGACGGGCCCGCCGAACTCGATGCCCTCGTCGTAGAAGAAGTTGACGCTGGCGGCGTCGTAGGTGCCGTCGAGCGCCGTCATGGTGACGTCGATGGGCGAGGAGGCGTCCGGGGCCGCCAGGTCCTGGTGTGAATAGGCGGCGTCGCCGTACAGGTGCACGGCGAGGGAGCTGGAGCCGGTCCAGGGACCACCGCGCGTGGCGGAGACGGCCACCCGACCCGGGTACAGCGGCACGCTGTAGGAGCCGCCGGCCGACCAGGTCTGATCGAGGCGGGCGAACATAGTGTCGTCGTCTGGATACGCCCAGACCTCGCCGACACTGGTCGCCAGCGCGGTCATCGAGTAGGAGCCGTCGGCGGCGGTCGTCGTCGTGTCCCAGTACCAGGTCTGGTCCGCGGTGGACCACGAGTCCCACTCGACGGTCTTGCCGCCGAGCGCGTTGTGGTCCGAGTCGTACAGCGTGCCGGCCACCGTGGCGGTGGCGGCGAGCCTGGCGCCGAGCGGCGCGAAGCGCGCCTTCGAGAGGCCGGCGTCCGGCGCCGGCGCGGCGGCGGGACCGGGATGCACCCCGCCGTTGACGTGGCGCTGCGTGCCGGCCGCCGCCCCGCCGGCCACGAGCAAGAAGGCGGCGCACACGGTGGCCGCGACGAACAGACGTCTCATACGTCTCATGCGTTTCTCCCTCCTTGGTGCGGACCGGAGAGGTCCGCATCCCCTCGCGCCATCTTATGTCTCAGCGGTCGCGGGACGCCACGCGGCGGCGGGACGAAAGCGTCGCTGCTCATGGCTACGCTTGGGTATGCTCTCCGCTTGGTGACGACGGAGCACGGGCGTTATTGCACGGTGGTTTTGGGGCAGATTGTGAGTACGCTGCACCGGCTTGCCGGCCCCCGCCCCGGAAGCCGCAGCACACGCGAGGGGAGGACTCAATGGGCCAGGTCCACCCGCTGCCGACCCAGTCGGAAGGCATCGATGCGGCCGTGACCAGCCAGCCGCCTGCCACCGTCCGCGAAATAGGCAGCGCCCACTGCGGTCTGTGTGGCTCCAAGCTCAGCGCCCGTTCGCTCCGGTACCACGTCGTCTCGCCGCAGTGCTGCGAGATGATCACCGTGTGCCACGTGTGCCGCAAGGCGGCACTGGGCGAGGGATACAGGCCGGCCGAGTAGCCGATGAACCTCCGGTGCACCGCCAGTTGGTCGGCATACTGCGACCAATGAGCCGGCGCCGGCCTGCGTTCCCTCCGTCGACGGGAGCCCACGGGCTCCCGTTTGCTACAATCATCGTCCCTGTAAGCCCGTTCCACCTGACCAGGTGATGCCCATGCGCCTCCTCGATGCCTGCGCCCGCAAACCCGTCGACGCGACGCCCGTCTGGCTCATGCGCCAGGCCGGCCGCTACCTGCCCGAGTACCGCGCCATCCGCGAGAAGATGAGCTTCGTCGAGATGTGCCGGCGGCCGGACGTCGCGGCGGAGGTCACGCTGCAACCGCTCCGCCGCTTCGAGCTGGACGCGGCGATCGTGTTCGCCGACATCCTGCTTCCGCTCGAGCCCATGGGCATCGGCTTCCACTTCAGCAAGGACGACGGGCCCGTCATCGAGCGGCCCATCCGCCGGGCCCGCGACCTCGAGGGCGTGCACAGCATCGACGCCGCATCCGACCTGCAGTACGTCATGGACACCATCAAGCTGGTGCGTCACGAACTGGACGCGACCATCCCCCTCATCGGCTTCTCGGGCGCCCCGTTCACCCTCGCGAGCTACATCGTCGAGGGCGGGCACTCGCGCAACTACGCACACGTGAAGAAGATGATGTACGAGGACCCGGTGACCTTCGGCCGCCTCATGAGCGTCATCTCCGAGGTCGTGGTCGACTACCTGAAGGCGCAGATCGCCGCCGGCGCCCAGGTGGTGCAGCTCTTCGACTCCTGGGTGGGCTGGCTGGGCCCGTTCGACTACGAGCTCCTGGTGCTGCCCCACGTGCGGTACGTGATCGACCACGTGAAGGGCCTGGGCGCGCCGGTGATCTACTTCGGCAACGGCGCCTCCGCCATGCTCGACCTCGTCGGCAAGGCCGGCGCGGACGTGTACGGCGTGGACTGGCGCATCGAGCTTGACCGCGCCTGGGACCAGCTCGGCGATGTGGCCGTGCAGGGCAACCTCGACCCGATCACGCTCCTCGGGCCGCCCAAGGCGATCGAGGAGCGCGTGGCCGACGTCGTCCGCCGCGCCGGCGGCCGGCCGGGGCACATCTTCAACCTCGGCCACGGGCTCATCCCGCAGGTGCCGCCGGACAACGTCAAGTACCTGGTCGACGCCGTGCACCGGCTCTCGGCCGCCCCGATCTGAGACTCCGGAGGATGACGGCATGACCGAGAGCCTCGTCGACGTCGCCCTGCTCGCCTACGGCGGGCCGGAGAGCCCCGAGCAGATCGTGCCGTTCCTCGAGCGGCTCATGGGGCGCACGCCCGATCCGGGGACGATCGCCGCCGTGAAGGAGCGCTATGCGCTCATCGGCGGCGCCTCGCCGCTCCCCGGCATCACCGCGCGTCAGGCCAAGGCGCTGCAGGCCAAGCTGGTCCAGGAGCTCGCCTTCCCCATCCGCGTCCGCCACGGCTTTCTCTACACCGAGCCGAGCGTCGCCGGCTGCGTGCGCGCGCTGGACGCGCACGAGGTCGTCGCCCTGCCCATGAGCCCGTTCGCCTCGCGGCTCACGAGCGGCAGGTACAAGGAGCAGATCGCCGCCGCCGAGGACCCGACGACCGGCGGCCACGGCCGCGATGTCCCCCTCCTCGAGGGCTGGTACGCGGGCAAGGGCTTCGTGCGCACCATCAGCCGTCGCGTCGCGGAGGCGCTCGACGGCTGCGACGTGAGCGAGTGGGCCGTGCTCTTCACCGCCCATAGCGTGCCGGCGGAGACCATCGCCGAGGGCGATCCGTATGTGGACCAGCTGCAGCAGACCATCTCCCAGCTGGTCCCCCAGATCATGCCCGGCGACTGGCGCTTCGGCTTCCAGAGCAAGGGCCGCGGCGGCGGCGAGTGGATGGAGCCCGAGGCCGACGACGCGGTCCGCGTCCTCGCCGGGGAGGGCTGGAAGAAGATCCTCGTCGTCCCCGTCGGCTTCGTGAGCGACAACGTCGAGACGCTCTACGACCTCGACATCGTGTTGCGCGGTCAGATCGAGACACTCGGCATCGAGTACCGGCGCTCGCACGCGCCCAACGACTCCCCGTTCTTCATCGAGGCGCTGGCGGACGTCGTGACCGACTACCTCGCGCACCGGCCGGTGGAGCGCGCGCTGCGCCCGCCGGACGGACCGCACGCGCACGGATGAGCGAGCCGCTTCGCATCGTCGTCATCGGCGGCGGCATGGCTGGGCTCGGCGCCGCGCGCGTGCTCGAAGCGGCGCGCGCCCAAGACCCCTCAGTCGACTGGCAGCTGTACGAGCAGGACCCGCGCCTCGGCGGCAAGGTCCACACCATCCGCAGGGACGGGTTCGTCGTGGAGGGCGGCCCGGACTCGGCCATCATCGAGAAGCCCTGGCCGATCACGGCCGCCCGTGAGGTCGGCATCGGCGACCGCTTCCTGGACTGCAACGAGGACATCCGCAAGAGCTTCGTCTTCACGCGCGGGAGCTTGCACGAGCTGCCCGAGGGCATCATCCTCATGGTCCCCACGCGCATGGTGCCCTTCGCGATGAGCCGCCTGATGACCTGGCCAGGTAAGGTGCGCATGGGCCTGGACCTGATCCTGCCGCGCGGCGGCGCGGCGACGGCGGGGCCGACGGGTCCCGTCGGCTCTGCCATGGACGAGAGCCTCGGCGACTTCGTCCGTCGGCGCCTCGGCAAGGAGGCGCTGGCGCGCATCGCCGAGCCCATCGTCGCCGGCATCCACGCCGGCGACCCCGAGCAGATGAGCGTGCGCGCGACCTTCCCCATGTTCCTGGACATGGAGCGCGAGCACCGCAGCCTGATCCTCGCGATGCTGAAGCGCCGCAAGGTGCGCCAGCAGGCCGCCGCCGCGCGCGGCGGCTCCGGCGCGGCGGGCGCCGGAGCCACCGGCTCTCCCGGCTCGGGCGGCGCGAAGTCGTCCGGTCCGCGCTCGTACTTCTACTCGTTCAAGGGCGGGCTGCAGGAACTGAGCGACGCCATCGTCGCGACCCTGCCGGCCGAGCGGCTGCACACCGGCACCGGCGTGAAGACGACGGCCGAGTGCGGCGCCGGCTGCGGAGCGGGCGCCGGGTCGGGCTCCTACGCGCTGGAGCTGAGCGACGGCTCGCGCGTGGTGGCCGACGCGGTCGTGCTGGCGACGCCGGCCTGGGCGAGCGGCGACCTGCTGCGCCCGGTGGCGCCGCTCGCCGCGGTAGACCTCTCGTCGATCGAGTACGTGACCACGGCCACCGCCTCCGTCGCCTTCCGGCGGGATCAGGTGGGGCACGACCTCAAGGGCTTCGGGTTCGTCGTGCCCCGCGCCGAGAACCGTCCGGTCATGGCGACCACCTGGAGCTCGAGCAAGTTCGACGGGCGGGCGCCCGAGGGCCACGTGCTGCTGCGCAGCTTCCTCGGCCGCGCCGGCCGCGAGGCCGCGGCTCAGCTGGACGACGACGAGATGGCCACGGTGGTCCGCGCCGAGCTGCGCGAGATCATGGGCATCTCGGCGGATCCCGAGTTCGTCCAGATCTTCCGCTGGCCGCGGGGCATGCCGCAGTATCGCGTCGGCCACGTCGAGCTCGTGGCCCACATCGAGGCCGCCGTCGCGGCGGTGCCGGGCATCGAGCTCGCCGGCGGCGCCTACCACGGCATCGGGATCGGCGACTGCCTGCGCGAGGGCGCGGCCGCCGCGCAGCGCGCTCTCGAGCACGTCCGCGGCCTCCCCGAGGACGCGATCCCGCCTCAGCCGCCGGACCTCCCCGCCGCCGACGGCCTCGAGGACTGACCGCCACCTCGCGGGGACGTCGCACTGCGAGGCGTGTCGGGCAAGAGGCTTCAGGTGGTATGGGGTGTAGTCGTTTCGCATCGGCACGCCTGGACCTACGTCCAAGAGCACCTACGTGTCGTCGGACGTGCGCTTGGACGTGCTTCCCCGGATCGCATCACCCAGTCCGGCGTGGTGTGACGCCGGCGTCCTCCGCGCTCCCCCGTTGACGACAACGTCTCGCGGCGAAGGGTTTCTTGCCCGGATGGGGTAGACCCACCCTGAGCAGTCAAGCCGCCGCCGGCGGCGGCCGCGTCTCAGGAGGCGATCACATGAGTTGGGTAGTCTACGGGACCATCTGGTTCATCATCTGGGTGATCTGCCTGTGGCTCGTGTGGCGGATGGTCGATCGCAAGGACCTGAACCGGGCCCTGTGGATCATCCTCTGCATCTTCTTCCCGATCCTGATCCTCATCATCGTGGCGATCCTGCCGCCCAAACAGCGGCCGACGCCGCCCGAGACGATGCCCTGACCGACGTCTCCCTGGGGGCGGAAGGCGCCGGAGGGCGCCTTCCGCCCTTGTTGCGTACGGTGATGCGCGGACGGGGTCCGCTCGCGGGCGCTCAGTACTTGCCGAGGAGCTTCCAGATCCAGCGGTGCGGCGCGTGCATGCTCATGCCCGGCTTGTTGTACATGACCGCGCAGTGGCCGGTGATGACCTTGAGCCCGCGCTTCTCGGCCTCGGCGAGCGCCTCGGGCGTGTCGGTCATCTGGTGGATCCAGATCGTCTCGATGCCTGCGTCGGCCGCCTTGGCGACCCACGCGGCCGTCTCCTCCTTGGGGAGCTCCAGGACGGCCGCCTGCACCGGCGTCGGCAGCGCATCGAAGGCCGCGTAGGCCGTGTCTCCCTCGACGGTCCCTCCGTCCGGGTCCATCGCGTACACGGTCGCGCCGCGCTCCTTGAGCGCGCCGTACGTGATCTTCGGGTAGGGCTTCTTGCTGGCCTGATGGCCGATCACCGCGTAGCTGCCGGCGTCCCAGAAGTGTTCGCATTCAGACGGCATGGTCCCCCTCCTCATCGTTCGGGCGGAGGGTCGGCTGCCCGGCAGCCTCTTCCCCTCCCTCGTTCTCGGCGTAGCACTGCCCGGGCGCGACCACCTCGTGGAAGCGGCCGGCGCGGCGCAGTGCGGCGCGGACTTCGTAGCATAGGTGACATTCGTCAGCGTACAGTGAGCGACTCGGCGCGTGGCCGACTGCACGGGCGAGGGCCCAGGGGCCGCCGGCGAGGATCTCGCGGACGACCGGGCGGGCGTGCGGGTCGTAGGCGTCGAGCGCCGCGCGCAGGCCGTCGGGCCGCGGCTCCGCCAGGTTCTCGGGCGCCGGCGGGCCGTCGCCTCCGGCGAAGACGTTGCCGGCGCTGATGCCCTGGCACACCTGCAGCTCGCCGTCCGGGCCGACGTGAGCGCGGCCCGGATCGGCCAGGTCCTCGAAGGGGCAGGTGGTGAGCGTCTCCGGCGGCCGGGAGGCTTTGGCCGGCGCGAGCGCGACGGCTGCGCGCCCCTTGTGCATGACCTCGCCGACGTCGCCGGAGCAGGCGCCGGGCACGCCGATGTCCGCCGGCGCCCCCACCTCGAGGACGCTCACGGGGATGCTCAACTCCCGCGCCGCCAGCACCGCGTTGCGCAACTGCTCCTCGTTCGCGTCCTCGACGAAGTAGGCGTAGGACGAGAGCGAGAGGTCGGCGACGCCGAGCTCGGCAAACGGCGCCAGCCAGATCTTCGCGTCGGCCATCGTCGTCGCCCAGAAGCAGTTGCTCACGATGCCGACGTCCAGGCCGCGCTCGCGGGCGCGCTGCGCCGCCGCGAGCACGATCGGATACGCCAGCGTGGGCTCGCCGCCCTCGAAGTACACGTCAGTGACGCCGAGCTCGGCCGCCTGGTCGATCACGCTCGTGATCTGCGCCAGCGTCATCGTCCCCTCGGCGTCCGGCGACCCCCACACGAAGCAGTGGTCGCACGCGTAGGTGCACCGGTAGGTGACGAGGAAGTGGATGCCTTCGAGCCTGACGGCCATGCCGTCAGTCTACGCCCTGCGGGCGGGAATGACTCCGGTCACTCGCTCATGCCGGGGGGAACGGGTGCCGAAAGGGAAACCGCGGGTACGACTGGTGCCACGGAGGCCAGGGGGAGGGACGTGGACGGCACTGCATTCGTCAGGCTGATCGAGAACGCCGCGCTGCTGCTTGTCCTCGTGTTCGTCTATGACTACCTGGCCCGGTACCTGCGCCGCCAGACGCTGGCGTTCAAGGTGGTGACCGGCGTCGTCCTCGGCGTGATCTCCGTGGCCGTCATGCTGCTCGCGTGGCGCCTTCCCAACGGGACGATCTTCGACACGCGCTCCGTGGTGCTCAGCATGGGGACCCTGTTCTACGGCACCGTACCGGGGATCATCGGCGGGGCCATCGCCGCGGCCTATCGCATCGCCCAAGGCGGTCCCGGAGCGACGATGGGTGTCTCGGTGATCGTGATGTCGGTCGGGGTGGGTGTGGCTTGGCGGCAGCTTCGCGGCATCGCTCGTCGCGACCCGAGCATCCTCGAGATGTACCTCTTCGGCCTGACCGTTCACGTGTTCATGCTCGCGCTCACAGTGCTGCTGCCGGGATCCATCGCGATGACGACGCTGGAGAGGATCGCGGTCCCCGTGATCGTGGTCTATCCGCTGGCGTCCGTGGTGCTCGGGCTCCTGATGGTGGACCAGAGGCGCCGCCGCCGGTCGGAACAGGCGTTGCGCGAGAGCGAGGAGCGCTTCCTGGCGTTCGCCGGCCGGATGCCGGGCTGCCTCTGGATCCGCGACCGCCAGCTTCGGTACGTCTACGTGAACCCAGAGCTGACCGCGCTGCTCGGCCGACCCGAGCCCGAACTGGTGGGCCGGACGCCGGAGGAGCTGTGGGCGCCCGACGTGGCCGCGAACGCCCGCGCGCTGTGCGCGCGAGCGCTGGACGGCGAGGTCGTCGACCTGGTCGAGAGCTGGACCGCCGGCGAGAGTGAGAGCGACATGCACTCTCTCGTGTTCGCGGTGCATGAGGAGGGCGACGAGACGCTGCTCGGAGGGCTGATGTTCGACGTCACCGAGGAGTATGAAGCCCGGCGGCAGATGGAACGCCACGCGGAGCGGCTGCACCGCACCATGGAGGGGGCGGTGATCGCCATGGGGAGCGTGGTCGAGCGGCGCGATCCCTACACGGCAGGGCACGAGCGCAGGGTCGCCGAGCTGGCCGTCGCCGTCGCGCTGCGGATGGGGATGGACGCCGACGAGATGGACGCACTGCGACTCGCGGCGCTGATCCACGACGTCGGTAAGATCTCGGTGCCGGCGGAGATCCTGTCCAAGCCCGGCAGGCTGAGCGAGAACGAGTTCGAGCTGATCAAGGTGCACGCGCAGGCCGGGCACGACGTTCTGCAGTCCATCGCCTTCGACCAGCCGGTGGCGGAGATGGTGCTCCAGCATCACGAGCGCCTGGACGGCTCCGGGTACCCCCAGGGCTTGCGCGGCGAAAGCATCCTGCCCGCCGCGCGCGTGATCGCCGTCGCCGACGTGTATGAGGCGATGACCTCCCACCGGCCGTACCGGCCCGGATTGACGCCGGACGCGGCCGTCGCCGAGCTGCGGGAGGGAGCCGGCAGCCTTTATGACGCAGAGGTGGTCGAGGTCTGTCTGCGGGTCCTCGACGAGGGGTTCGTCTTCACGGCTGCATAGGGTGCCGCGGTCGTTTCCCCCCGGCTATCTCAGGCGGCCGGCAGCGGCAGCGCCCGGCGGTCGCTCTTCGGGTCGGAGACGCCCAGCTCGCCGAGGTCGTGGGCGTCCGTCGTCCACCCGTCGTAGCTGCGCACGTAGTAGACGAGCGCGTCGTGGTCGCGGGCGACGTACCACTGCGTGGCGTCGCCCGAGGGCGCGACATCGCGCGGGACGTGGACCAGGTCCAGGCAGTGGAACACCTGGTTCACAGCCGCCCGCGCGTCCTTCGCCGTGCGCGAGACCGCCGCGAGCACGGTCGCGCGCACGAACCGCGACGGCGGGGTGACGTCGCCGGGCAGACCGAGCAGCCCGGTACCGTTGCCCGTGGGTTTCACCTCGAGGCCCATCAGGTCGACGGTCGTCGCCTCCGCGGGCGAGAGGTTGACGTAGTTGCGCAGGTTGGTGGTGTGCCAGTCGAAGGTCGGCGAGTTGGTGAGCACTCCGATCGGGTCGTCGTGGAACACCGGCCCGCCGCCCAGGAACTCCACCACGAGGTCGCCGCCGTGTGCGTCGTGGACCGCGAGGTGCATGGGGAAGGCGAAGTCGAGGAGAGGCTTGACCATGGCCGGCATCTCCCGGTCCGCCGGCCAGAGGCGGTTCACCTGCGCGTTCCAGACCTGGACGCCGGCGAACGCGTCGCGCACGTCCTGCACGGTGGCACACGTGCCGAGGATCCACGAGCCGAAGTGGATGAGGTCGACGGCGGGCGCCTCGCCTGAGGCCGGCGGGTCCTTCGGCAGGTCAGTCTCGGGGAGCCAGAGGGTGCCGACCGAGAGGCCGGCGTCGTTGAGCCCGTCGCACGCCGCCCAGTCGAAGCCGAAGGCGTCCATGGCTACGTAGCCGTGCGCGTTGGTCCAGGTCAGCGCGGGCACGGAGCTGCCCGTCTCGGTGGCCGACCACGCGTTGCCGGCCGGTACGACCTGCACGCGCGACCCGAGTTCCTGAGCGAAGTCCATGGTGCGGCCCGAGATGTGAAGGTCCTGCAGGCGGACCAGGCGAAGGTCGGTGCACATGAGGGCTCCTCGGTGGGGGAAGGTGCCCGGGGTCTACCCACCGCCGCGCCTGGCGATTCGTGTTCGGCGGCGCGTCACCGGAGCGCCTGCGGGCGGTGCCTTGCGGCTACAACCGCGAGCGGAAGGTCTTGACCTCGGCGGAGTACCAGTCGCCGGCGCCGTTCTTGATCCCGGTCTTGTCCATGAAGAAGCGCGAGCCGTTGGCGGTGGCGTGCCCCACCACGTCACTCGTCTTGATCCCGTATTTGTACTGCAGCCAGCGCACGAGCTTGATGCCGGCGTTGACCTGCTTGGTGCGGCTCAGGATCTGGCGCTCCATCCAGTGGCCGTCGTGCCCGGCGCTCTCCTGACAGAACTCGATGCCGAACGAGACCCAGTTCATGCCGATGCAGTGGCGGGCGCGGTAGGTGAGCGGCATGGTCTGGATGATGGTGCCGTCCTTGGCGATGATGAACTGCGCCGAGACGCCGGGCTTCTCCTTGACGCCGTTGATCACGTAGGCGGTGTTGGCGTCGAAGGTGTTCCAGGCGCTTTGCCAGTCGGCGCCGTCGGTGTGGTGGAGGACGACCGCCCGCGGCTTGGAGAGCACGTAGGTGTGCTGGTGGTAGTGGCGCTGGTTGTAGTCCGCCGTCTGCGCCTTGCGCCCCGCCCCGTACGCGATGAACTTCTTGACGATCGGCGGCTTCGGGGCGGCCGTCGAGGCGAACGCGGGCGCCGCGATGATGGCGATGGCCGCGAGGATGGCCGCCACGGCGAGCGCGATGAGGCTGATGGTGCGGATACGCATGGCCTCCGAGTATACGACGCGGGAACCGCGCGCACCTCCGACGGCCGGCCGTTGGGCGTAGCCCGACCTGGCGCGAGCGAAGGGACGCCGTCCTTCAGCCTTGCGCCGCACCTGCCGATGTCTCTGCCGGACCAACGGAAGGAGAGAGAGGATGTCACTCAGCGACGACTTGACGGCGGCGAGTGCTGGTCTGCCGGTGCAGCTCGCACCGCAGAAGGACGGCAGTCTCAAGGGCGAGGCCGTGCTGGCCGAGCGCAAGGCGTTCCTCAGCAAGAAGAAGCTGACCTACAAGTGCAAGGCCCGGGTCGACGAGGGCACACGCACGGTGCGCTTCTGGGAGATGCTGATCGAGAAGGGCTCTGGAGTCTCCAGCGGCGGTGACGACTTCGGTCCTGGCGGAGGCTTCTCGGCCGGCACGTACAAGACGGGCGGCAAGGAACTGTCCGGCAGCATCGAGACCGCGTCGAGCCTCTTCGGCAAGGACTACAGCTATCAGTGGGACTACGCGGCCGTGAGGACCGGGCTCCAGCAGGTCGCGGCGGCGGCCGGCTACGGTTGGGAAACGGTGCTGAACCCCAAGTCCGTCTGAGGCCGCCGGGGAGAGTGCTCAGGCAGGGTCACGCATCCCGATGTACTTCAGCAAGTAGACTGAGCCCAAGTGGCACATTGCGGCCGGGAGGGCGCACATGGATCGTGAACGACGCAGGCGTGACGCGCGCAGGCGAGTGGCTCGCCGGTGCCTCGCCGTGGGCGTCTTCACCGGGCTGATCGTCCTCGCCGCCGCCGCCCTGCCGGTCCAGGGGTCGGCGCCAGGCTCGCCGGCGGCCTCGCCGGCCGAGGCTGCGGCGGCGCCCGCCTCGTCCGCCCGGGCGGCGGACCAGCCGACGACCCTGCCCGAGCGGATGGCGCGGATGCTGCCTGGTTCTCGCCAGTTCATCGCGATCACCGGCAACAGGATCGGGTCGAGGTCCGGGAGGCTCAGGGTCTACAACCTGACGGGTGGCCACTGGACCAAGATCATGGACGTGCCGGCCGCCTTCGGCGCCAAGGGGCTGGTGGACGGGCTCAAGCGCAAAGCCGGCCACCTGCAGACGCCGACGGGCATCTGGCGCATCGGGTCCTTTCTCTTCGGCCAGCATCGGACTCCCCCGGAGGGGACCAGGATGCCGTACCGGCACATTCGCCAGGACTCGTGGTGGAGTGACGAACCCGGCACCTACAACACGTGGGTGACGTCGCGCACGCCCATCGACGGAGAGCACCTCGCGGACGCCCGGGTGCAGTACGAGTACGCCTTCGACAGCGGCTACAACGCCCCACCGAACGAGGTGGTGGTGGGGAGAGGCACCGCCATCTTCATCCACTGCTCCGAGCCCCCAGGCAACAGCCTCGGGAAGTACACGCACGGATGCGTCGCCGTTGACCGGACCGCGATGAAGCGCTTGTTCCGCATCCTCACCCCGGCACGCCGGCCGACCTGCGCGATCGGTACGCTGCAGAAGGGCTCTCCGACCTCGATCTGGGCGTACTGAACCCGGCCGCCGGCCGCGCCGTCCGTCAGGCCAGGTTCTCGATCTCGACCGGCTCGATCGCGTCGTCCGGGGTGAAGCCCCAGACGCGTCCGTAGAAGTACAGTTCTGCTTCCTCGGCGCGGATGATGTTCTCCGCCTTGCGGAAGCCGTGCTGCTCGCCCTCGAAGCCGATGTAGGCGAACGGCAGGCCCTTGCGCCGCATCGCCTCGACGATGATGTCCGCCTGCGCCGGCGGCACGATCACGTCCTCCAAGCCCTGGAGCAGGATGACCGGGCAGCTGATGTCGTCGACGTGGTGGATCGGCGAGCGCTCGCGGTAGACGTCGCGGCGCTCCGGATACGGCCCGAGCAGGCTGTCGAGGTACCGCGACTCGAACTTGTGCGTACCGCCGGTCGCGAAGGTCTCCAGGTCGGCGAGGCCGAAGAGGCTGGCGCCGGCGCTGAAGAAGTCGAAGCGCGTGAGCGCGTTCAGCGTGGTGTAGCCGCCGGCGCTCCCCCCGCGGACGCCGACGCGCTCCGGGTCGGCGTCGCCGCGGGCGACGAGGTAGCGCGCGGCGTTGATGGAGTCGACGGTGTCGACGATCCCCCACCCGCCGCGCAGCCGCTCCCGGTACTCGCGGCCGTAGCCGGTCGACCCGCCGTAGTTGACGTCCACCACGGCGATGCCACGAGACGTCCAGTACTGGATGTCGAGGTCGAGCATCGCCTCGTGGGCGGAGGTCGGGCCGCCGTGCACGTTGACCAGCAGCGGCGGTAGCTCTCCGTCCGGCGCGACGAAGTCGGGGTTGGCCGGCGGGTAGTAGTTGGCGTGCGCGCTGAGGCCGCTCTCGGTTGGGAAGACGATCGCCTCGGGGCGGCTGATGTACGCCGGGTCGATGAGGACGGGACGGCCGCGGCGGACGAGCTCGCGGTCGCCGGCGCGCGGCTCGATGACGGCTACCTGGAGACCCTCGGTGTGCATGCCGGCGATGAGGGCCACGCGGTCGCCGAGCGGGGCGAGCGAGTAGACGACGCTGTAGGGCGACTCGAGCTCGCGAAGCTCCGAACCTTCGTGGGCCGCGCTCCGCTCGCCGCTCGGCGCGTCGAGGACGGCGAGGTGGTCGCGGCCGTCTTCTGTGAAGCTGACGACCAGGGTCCCGTCGGCGAGGAACACGTAGTGCTGCAGGCCGAAGACCCACGGGACCTTGACGAACTCCGCGTCGCGCGTGCCCAGCGGGCACGGCTCGGGCAGGGCGGCCGCTCCGCCGGTCTCGCCGGCGCCTGCCCCGCTGCTGCTTCCCAGCCCGACCGCGTACAGGTTCCACCAGCCGGTGCGGTCGCCGGCGAACCAGAGCTCACCGGTGGGACTCCAGAGCGGCTGCAGGATCGACTCCTGCGGGCCGCCGGCCACCAGCCGCTCGCCGGAGACGCTGCCGTCGCCGGCGAGCTCCGCCGTCCACAGCTCGGTGCCGTCCCAAGGCATCTTCGGGTGGTCCCAGCTCAGCCAGGCCAAGCGCCGCCCGTCGGGGCTGAGCCTCGGGGCGGCGTAGAAGTCGTGCCCCGAGGCGATGACGCGGGGCTCGGCCGAGCCATCGGTCGGCAGGCTGACAAGCTCGTTGACGACATCGCCGCCGGTCTCGTGGCGCTCGCGCACGGTCACGAGCAGGCTGCCGTCCGGGGTCACGCGCCCATCGGCGTGCCGGTGGGCGCGCTCGGCCGGCGGCGCCGGGGTGAGTGGCTGCGGGTCGGTCCAGTGGGCCGGCTGGGCTTCGCCGGCCGGCTCGCTCCCGGCCGGCCGCAGGTCCTGCCGGTACAGCCGCTGGTCGGCCTGGTCGCTGAAGATCACGCTCTCGGCGCCGCCGGCGCCGAGGAAGGCGACGTACATGCCGCCTCCGTACTCGTGCACGAGGCTGCGGGCGCTGACGCCGGGCGGCGTGACGTCTGCGATCTCGCCGTCGGGCGCCCGCCGGACGACGACGTAGCGGCCGTTCTCGAGCGGCCGGAGTTCGGTCCAGTACAGGCTTTGCCCGGCGCTTTGCGGCCACATCGTGCTCACGCCGCCCTCGGCGATCAGCTTCGCCGTCACCGGGGATCGCCAGGAGCCGTAGGGCGCGTCCTCCCGGCGGCCGGGAGTCGTCACATCGGGTGAATCGGTCCGTTCAAGCATCATCTACCTCATACCATGGAGTGGAGGTGCGGCGGGCCTGATCGTGCCGTGCGTCAGCGCGCCGGCTGCTCGATCCGGAAGACGTGGTGGCGGTTGGCGCCGCGCTCGCAGTCAAAGGCGAGGGTCGCGCGCGAGAGATCCTTGATGCGGAGGCTGCGGAGCTCGTCGTGGTCGAGCCGGAAGTTCCGCAGGTTGGTCGCGAAGAGGAGGATGCCCTCCGGGGACAGCAGGCGCCGGGCGACGAGACGGATGAGGTCGGCGTGGTCGCGCTGGACGTCGAAGGTGGCGCGGTCCATCTTCTTGGAGTTGCTGAAGGTCGGCGGGTCCAGCCAGATCAGGTCGAACTGGCCGCCGGCCTCGGCGACCCAGCGGAGGCAGTCGGCCTGGACGAGCGAGTGTGGGGAGGCGACGCCTGCGTTCGGCACGCGGCGCGCGCCGGCGGCCGGTGCATCCGCCTTCGCGGCGTCTGAGGTGTCGGGCTTCACCGGGCCGGGTGACCAGGTCTCGCTCCCGGCCACGAAGCCGTTGGCCGTGAGGTTCCGCTCGGCCCACGAGAGATAGGGGGCCGACAGATCGACGGTCGTGGACGCCGGCGATCCCCCGGCGAGGGCGTTCACCGTCATCGTGCCGGTGTAGGCGAAGAGGTTGAGGAAGCGGCGCCCGCCGGCGAGGCGCCGGACCAGCCGGCGTGTGAGCCGCTGGTCGATGAAGAAGCCGGTGTCCAGGTAGGTGCCGAGGTCGACCAGGTAGGCGAGGTCGTCCTCGGAGATGGGCAGGAGGGCGCCGCGCTGCGGACGGCGCTCGTACTGCGCCGCTCCACGCTGCCGGCGGCGCTCCTTGAGCACCACTCGTTCCGGCGGCGTCTCGAGGACGGCGCCGATGACCGCGACCGCCTCGTCGAGCCGCCGCTTGGCCTTGTCGCGGTCGATCTCGGGCGGCGCCGCGTACTCCTGCACGTGCACCCACTCGCCGTACACGTCGACGACGAGGTTGTACTCGGGCAGGTCGGCATCGTAGAGGCGGTAGCAGGTGATGCCCTCGCGCTGCAGTCGCTTGGCCAGCCGGCGCTGGTTCTTGCGCAGCCGGTTGGCGAGGTACTCGGCGCCTCCGCCGAGCGCTCTTCGCGGGCCGACCGGCGCCTGGGGCTCGACCGCCGCCGGGGTGCCTTCGGGCGCGCCTGCGGCGGCTGACGGCGCCTCGGCCGTCGGGGCCTTCGCGTCGGCCGCCGCCTCCGGCGCGGGCGCCTTGCGCGATGACGAGCGCACCTCCGCGCGGGCGGTGCGCGGCGCGGCCGCTCCGGTGGGAGCCGCGCCCGGCTGGTAGTAGGCGAGCACGCACTCCAGCGGGCCGTTCCTCAGGTCCGTTTCGCGCTTCGGTGCGAGGCCGACGGCCTTGAGTTGTCGCTGGTCGCCGGCGAGGACGACGGCGCTCCATCTCGGGAACGCCTCCCGAAGGCGCTCGCCGAGCTGCCGGTAGACGGCCTCGGTGTCCGCGGCGTCGAGCCGCTCGCCGTACGGCGCGTTGGTGGCGAGCAGACCGTGTTCCACGGGCGCCTCGACCGTCTCGAGCTGGGCGTGGTCGATCGTCACCAGTCCGTGCAGTCCGGCGCGCTTCACGAAGTCGCGCGCGACCTTCACGGCGCGCTGGTCTCTGTCCGAGCCGCGGATGCTGAGGCCCGGCCGCGCCGCCGCGAGCCGCTTGATCCCGACGCCGCGGCGCTCGCGCGCTTCCAGCAGAAGGGCGGCCCAGAGCTCTGCGTCGTGGCCGTTCCAGTGCAGGAACCCGAAGGCCGGCGCCGCGCCCGGCTTGGTCTCCGCTTCGGCGCGCAGCAGGCCGGGGGCGACGTCGGCGGCCATGAGCGCCGCCTCGATCGGCAGCGTGCCGGACCCGCAGAGCGGGTCGAGCAGGCTGGCGCCGGCGGCGGCTTCGCTCGGCCACGCCGCATAGAGCAGCAGTCCGGCCGCCAGGTTCTCCTTGAGCGGCGCCTCGACCTGCACCTTTTCTGCGCGGTAGCCGCGCCGGTGCAGGCTCTGGCCGCTGAGGTCGATGGAGATGGCCACGCGCGTGCCGGCAAGGTGCGCGTTCACGCGCACGTCGGGTGCGCGCGCGTCGACCGACGGCCGCTTGCCCGACGTGGCGCGGAACTGGTCGACGATCGCGTCCTTGATGCGCACCGCGCCGAAGCGCGTGTCCCGAATCCTGTCGTTGGCCCCGGTGAAGTCGACCGCCAGCGTGGCGCCGACATCGAGGTGGCGAGACCAGTCCACACCCTGTGCGGTCTTGTAGAGCTCGTCGCCGTCGGCGGCCTTGCCGCTCGTCACGGGCAGGAGGATGCGGCCGCCCAGCCGCGACCAGAGACAGGCGCGGTATGCGGTCTCGAGCGAGCCGGAAAAGACGACGCCGGCGCGGACCTGCTTGACGTGCGCCGCGCCCAGCCCGCGCAGCTCGCCGGCGAGCAGGGACTCGAGGCCGCGGGGGACGGTCGCGAAGAGGGAGAGGTCGGTCATCACGCAAGGCTACCACGCGCCCGACGCCCGGCCCGCCCCGGCCTGCCTGCGGCGCCCGGCCCGCCCCGGGATGCAGGCGTTCAAGGCCGGGCCTAGAATGGCCGAGGTAGTACCTGAGTATCGTCGCGCGCGAGGGCCTCCCCCTCCGCAGCGCCGGGGCCGCCGGGAGGCACACGTGTACCGCCATCTGCTCATCCTCATCGCCGCCGTCGGCCTCGCACTGCCGGGCATCGCCAGCGTCGCTTCCGCCGTCACGGCTATCCCCACGGCTCCTCCCGAGTCGCTCCCGCCGGCTGCCCCGCTCGCGGTGCCGACCATCACGCCGACTGCTTCGCCCTCGCCGGGCGACGTCACGCCTCCTGTCACCACCGCGCAGGGCATGGGGTCTCGCTGGCGCAACGACACCGCGACCGTGCAGTTCACTGCGACCGACGACGCATCCGGCGTCGCCGCCACCGTGTACCGCGTGGACGGCGGCGAGTGGCGCGTCGGCGACCAGGTGCAGGTGCGCGCCCCCAAGGACCACTCCAACGACGGCGAGCACCCCGTGGAGTTCTACTCGGTCGACAACGCGCTCAACGCGGAGACACCCCGGACGGTGACCGTCAAGATCGACACGCGCCCGCCGCGCTTCGCCTGGAAGAGCGTCTCCCCCGGCATCATCCGTCGCGTCGAGCCGGTGGCGTGCAAGTTCGCCATCGACGAGCCTCACGGCCGGGTGACGATCTCCTACAAGATCACCGACCAGTACACGTACTTCGCCGCGAGCAAGGCCGGCCTGGAGCGCGGAGAGGGCACGAGGACGGTGGCGATCACGCCCCGCTACAAGGGCGGCAAGGGGTTCGTCCCGGGCGTGTACCGCATCCAGTTCACCGTCCGCGACGAGGCCGGCAACGTCACCGTCTCCAAGCGCCGCTCCTTCAGGAACCACCGCGCCGTGAGCGGCGGCGTCTGGCGGCGCGTCAGTGGCGCCGGCCGCATGGTCGCGCTCACCTTCGATGACGGCAACAACGCGGCCTGGGCGAGCATTCTGAGCACGCTCAAGCGGTACAAGGCGCACGCCACGTTCTTCCCTCTGGGACCCTACGTGGCGTCCGGCGCCTCGCTCGCGCGCAGGACCGTGCAGGAGGGTCACGCCTGCGGCGTGCACGGCTGGACGCACTCCCAGATGACGCGCCAGAGCGCGGGCCAGGTCCAGAGCGAGTGGCTGCGCAACGCCGAGCCCTGGTGGAGCGCTACCGGGTACTCCCCCGTACCGTACTGCCGCCCGCCCTACGGCGACATGAACGGCTCGACGACGACGGCCTCGGCGGCGATCGGCTTCCACCGCGTGATCCTCTGGGACGTGGACCCGCGCGACTGGAGCCAGCCCGGTGCGAGCGTCATCGCGAGTCGAGTGCTCTCGAACGTGCATCCCGGCGCGATCGTGTGCATGCACCTCACGCCGCAGACGGCGCAGGCGCTGCCGACGATCCTGAGTGGCTTGCGCGCACGCGGCTACAAGGCCGCGAGCCTGCCGGAGATGTTCCACGCCGCCGGCATGCGGTAGGCATGCCGGCGGCGTGTGCGTCAGCCGTCGGTCACTTGACCGTCACCGTGTAGGGACGCGAAGTCCCAGGTGCGCAGATCGCGCTTCCTGAGAAGACGGCACGCAGGGTGCGAGTGCCCTTGGGGCAGCGCACCGAGCCCCGCCCATCGGTGACCTTCACCGTCTTGAAGCCGACCCATGCGCCGCCGCGCTTGCGCTGGAGCTCGGCGGTGCCGTCCGCATCGCCGGGGCGGACGGTCACGGTGAGTCTTGAGGTTCCCGAGAGCGTGACGCGGGCGCTCACCTTGACGGGCGCCGTGGCGCTCCCGGGCAGCGAGCCGTCGAGCGGACCGACGCGGGCGATCAGCGTCGCATTCCTCTTCAGCGCCTGGACCTCAGCCGCGAACACGGCGACCCCATCGTCGGGGGTCGCCGTCACGGTCGTGACGAGGGTCGCTGTCGCCGCGCCCGTGTCCTGGCGGTAGATCCCGACAGGGACTGCGTGGTCGGCCAGCACCATGCCGGAGAGGCGCACGGCGCCCCCGAAGGGGACCTTGCGCGGGAGCGCCTGCAGGGTGAGCCTCGCCGTCGAGGCGGAGAAGGAATCCGAGAAGACGTAGCCGGTGGGGATGACGGCCTCGGCGCTGTCGAGCTTCGAACCGGTTGAGTACTCCTCCTCGCCCTCACCGCCCATGGGAGTGAAGGAGACCAGCAGGTCGCTGTTCGACGGTTCCGCGTTCAGCTCCGCGACCAGCTCGTCGAGCGTCTGGGGCGGCCCCTCCGGTTCGGTGCCGGAACCGTCGGAGAATCCGCCTTCCATCTCGCTCTCGAAGGAGTCGATGTACGGCGGCGTGACCCGCAGACGCCCGAAGAGGTCCATGCCCTCGGGGATCGTGAGCGTGCCGTCCGTCGTCTGCAGGGTGTCCGAGCCGTAGCGGTAGTAGGCGATGCGCACCAGGTTGTCGCCGGTCGCGATGCCGTTGGGCAGGGTGACGTCGGCGATGCGTGCCGACCGCTGCAGCGGCGAGAGCGCGGCGTCGACCGTCACGGACTCGATGCGCGGATGCAGGACGCCGTCGGGGTCCTCGACGAGTGCCCAGACGATGGAGCCGGCGTCCATGCCGACCAGGCCCGCCGCGTTGTAGGGACTGGTCCAGAGGTCGTCCTGCTCAACGGTGTAGGTGCCCGTGGGGTCGGAGACGACCACCGTGGTGGTGGTCTCGGCGCTGCCGGGGTAGGAGGACTGGTCCAGCGCCCGAAGCGCGACCTCTCCGGCGATGTCGCCGGGCAGCTCGGGCCAGATCTGCGAGGTCACCAGCCACTCGCTCACGGAGGAGGAGTCTGAGACCGGCGCCTTGCCGCCGGTGACGGTGGTGCTCACCGGGAAGAAGTCCGGCTGCTGGTCGAGGCGGGCCGCGACTCCCCACCTGCGGTCCTGCACACACGTTCCCTTGACGTCCTGCGGCGAGATGAGCTTGTAGGGGGAGAGGCTGCTGGCCCACACGCCTTCGACGTTGCCGCCGGTGAGCGCCGCGTCGATGGCCCCGAGCTGCTCGAACGGGTGTCCGAACAGCAGGGCGGTGTCGCCGTCGACGAACGTGACGGTGCCGGCGGCGCCGACCCACACCGCACCCTGTGAGAACAGGATGGCGCACGGAGAGCCGCCCTCGAGCGCAGGCGTGGGCGCGCCGGCCCAGGTGCCGTCTCCCGGCGCGGCCTTGATGAGCAGGCCGGTCCCGGCGAGCTTGGCGGCGGCTGCCTCGAACGCCGCGCTGCCCGGCTTGGCGCCGCCGATCTCGAGGATGCCGAGCGGCGCCATCACGGTCTGTGCGGCGGCGGCGTCGACCTGCGAGGCCGCCTCGACGCTGGGGGCCACGACGACGCTGGTCACGTTGCCGCCGGGCCCGCTCGCCGGACGGGAGAGCCGGTAGACCCCCGTCTTGGGTGGGCGCGGCTTCGCGAACGACGAGAGCGCGCGGATGGGATACGAATCCTCGATCGCCGCCATGTACTCGATCGGAGTAGCGAGGCCCATGCCGTTCAGGGTGAACGAGTCGCCGTAGGACACCGCGCCGATGAGCTTGTCGACGCCGCCGTCCTCCACGTAGACGGGACTACCGCTCATGCCCGCGGCGATACCTCCGATGGCCTCGATCTTGGGTCCGAGCGCCTCAAATAGGATCAGGGTGCCCCAGGAGTAGTCGATGAGGCTCTCGACCTGCACCGGGATCTCCTCCGGAGTGGTGCCCTTCATGGTCGTGAGCATGTGGCCGGCGAGCGGGCCTGACTCGAGGGCTTGCTCCAGCGCCGCCAGGTCCATGGTCGGCGCCGGTGGTGCCGCCTGCACTCCTGGCGCCGACACCAGTCCCAGTACGGCGACCATGATGAGGACGGCGAACAGACCCACGCGCCTTCCGGCACGATCGCGATGACTCGTCATGACCCCTCCCGTTGCTCCACGTCGACGGCCGGGCGACCGTCTCACCAAGGCATCCTACGCGATGAGCGATCACGCGCGGAAGGAGCGGAGCCGGGCGGACCGAAGGGTCGCCGGCAATTGGCTGTGAGGGTGCGTCAGAGCAGTGTGTCGGCGGCCGAGCCGCCGGAGGCCTGCTCGGCGATCACCGCGAGGAACGCGTCGCCGTACCGCTCGAGCTTGGTCTGGCCGACGCCGTTGACGTCGAGCAGTTCCGCGGAGGTGCCGGGGCGCCGTGCCGCCATCTCCGCCAGCGTCGCGTCGCTGAACACCACGTAGGCCGGGACGTTCTGCTCGTCGGCCAGCTGCTTGCGCAGCGCGCGGAGCGCGTCGAAGAGAGCCTCGTCGACCGGCAGGCCCGCCAGGTCGGCCGCCCTCCCGGCGCGGGCGGTCCGCAGCCGCTCCTTCTTCGTCGGTACTCTGATGCGCGGCTTCGCCATGATGAGCGTCTCGTCGCCGCGCAGGAGGGGCCGCGCCGCCTCCGTGAGCCGCAGCGCCGAGAACCGCGCGATGTCCTGGACGAGGTACCCGCGGTGGATGAGCTGGCGGATGAGGCTCTGCCAGTGGTCGCGGCTGAGCTCGGCGCCGATGCCGTAGGTGCTCAAGCCGTCGTGTCCGCGGTTCATGACCTTCTCGTTCTCGGAGCCGCGAAGGACGTCGATGACGTAGCCGAACCCGTCGCGCTCCCACAGCCGGTACACGCAGCTGAGCGCCATGCGCGCCTGCTCGGTGGCGTCGAAGGTCTCCGGCGGCTCGAGGCAGATGTCGCAGTTGCCGCACGGCGCCGGGTAGGGCTCGCCGAAGTAGCCGAGGAGCGCCTCGCGCCGGCAGCTGAGGCCGTCGGCGTAGCCGACCATCGCATTGAGCTTGTGGATCTCGATGCGCACCCGCTCCGGGTCGCGCTCGTACTCGGCGCCGCCGCTTGCGCCCCTGCCGCCGCGGCCGCCGCCCTCGATGAGGCTGCGCACGACGGCGGCGTCGCCGAGGCCGAAGAGCAGCAGCGCCTCGGCAGGCAGGCCGTCGCGCCCCGAGCGTCCGGTCTCCTGGTAGTAGCTCTCCACGGTCTTGGGGAGGTCGTGGTGGACTACGAAGCGCACGTCGCTCTTGTCGATGCCCATGCCGAAGGCGACGGTCGCGACGACGATGTGCACTTCGTCGCGCGCGAAGTCATCCTGCACGCGCCGCCGCTCGTCCGCCGGCAGGCCGGCGTGGTAGGCGGCGGCGTTCACGCCGTGGGCGCGAAGCTTGTCCGCCACATCCTCGGTCCGCTTGCGCGAGAGGCAGTAGACGATGCCCGACTCGCCCTCGTGCGCGACGAGGAACTGGAGCAGCTGGTGCAGCGGCTCTCGCTTCTCGACGACGGTGTAGCGGATGTTGGGCCGGTCGAAGCCGGTGACGTACACCGCCGCGTCCGCGAGGCCGAGCCGCTCGCGCACGTCGTCGCGCGTCTCGGGATCGGCCGTGGCGGTGCAGGCCATGATGGGTACGCCGGGGAACCGGGTGCGCAGTTGCCCGAGCTGGACGTACTCCGGGCGGAAGTCGTGACCCCACTGACTGACGCAGTGGGCCTCGTCGATGGCGAACAGGGCCACGCCGGGGGCGCCGGACCCCTGCGCCGCGTCCGCCGTGAGGCCGTGCAGACGCTCGAGGAAGCCGTCGGTCATCAGCGTCTCGGGGGCGACGTACAGAAGGTCGAGCTCGCCGGCGTGCAAGGCGCGCAGCACGCGGCGCGCCTCGTCCGGCTCGAGCGACGAGTTGTAGGCGGCGGCGCTGACGCCGGCCGCCCGCAGCGCGTCGACCTGGTCCTTCATCAGCGAGATGAGCGGCGAGACGACGATGCCTGTTCCCGACCGCACCATGGCCGGCAGCTGGTAGCACAGCGACTTGCCGCCGCCGGTGGGCATGAGCACGAACGCGTCGCCGCCGGCCACGAGATGGTCGACGATCTCCTCCTGGTCCTCCCGGTACTGGGCGAAGCCGAAGACCTGGCGCAGCAGGTCACGAGCGGAGCGCGGCGCAGCCGCGGAGCCAATGGGGGCGGAGGTCGGAGTCACGCGTTCGAGTCTAGCAAGGTTGACGGACGGGAGACGGGTAGGATGGAGCCTGTAAGGAGGTCCATCGTGAAGTACAGTTCAGCTCAGCTCGGCCGCGTGCTCGTCATCCGTCTGGAGGACGGGGACGTGGTGCACGAGTGCATCGAAGAGGCGGCGCGCGCCGAAGGCATCGCGCGCGCCGCCGTCATCCTGCTCGGCGGCGCCGGCGGCGGCAGCCGCGTCGTCGTCGGTCCGGAGGACGGGGACGTGCGGCCCGTCGTGCCCCTGCAGCGCGTCCTGCACGACGTGCACGAGATGGCCGGCGCCGGGACGATCTTCCCGGATGAGAGCGGCCGGCCGGTGCTGCATCTGCACGCGGCCTTCGGCCGCGACGACCAGGTGACCGCCGGCTGCATCCGCACCGGCGTGAAGACGTGGGTCGTCGCGGAGGCCGTAGTCATCGAGCTCACCGGCAGCGAGGCGACGCGGCGCGTCGACCAGGCCACCGGGTTCGAGCTGCTCGACGTCTGACGCGGCCGGCCGCGTAGAAGCCGCTGGAGTGTGCTCATGCTGTCTGCCGGGCCGGCCCCGGCGGATCGGTCCGCGAGCAAGAAGAAGCCGGGCCGGGACCCTGAGGTCCCGGCCCGGCTTTCGGGCCCGGAGTCGGTGTCCGGCGCCGGCTCGCATCCCGAGGGATCGGCCAGGTCCGTCGCCGCGTCCGAGAAACTGTGATCGGCGGAATGACCGCCGATTCGGAGCATTGTACACACTTTCCGGAGAGAGGCAATCCTCTTTATTGACTTAGTGGGCGCAGCGACGGTGGCGGGCTCGGCGAAGGTCCCCGCCCATGTATCCTTCGCGCATGGGCGGTGAGCGGAGGACCTGGGTGACGGTGCGGCGGCTGATGCTGCTCGTCCTGTGCGCGACGCTCCCTGCCGGCGCGGCGGCGCTGCCCGCGCAGGCCGCCGCCGCGCCCTGGACCGGACACACGTACCCGGCGAAGTACGACCTGCGGGCGCACGGCCGCGTCACCCGCGTCGGCCTGCAGGACCACTACGGCACCTGCTGGATCTTCGCCGCCGTCGGATCGCTCGAGTCCTGCCTTCTGCCCGGGTCCCGTCTCGACCTCTCCGAGAACCACCTGGCGGACTTCCAGGGCTCGCGCCTGCGCTTCGAAGGGCGCGCCCCCAGCGCCATATCCGCTGCCTACTTCGCGCGCTGGGAGGGCCCCGTGCTGGAGCGCGACGACCCGTATCCCCGGCCGGGGCGGTCGCGGGAGGGCCTGACCGCCGTGCGCCACGTGCAGGAGGTGCTGTTCCTCCCGTCGCACAGCGCCCCCCGCGCCAACGACGCGATCAAGTGGGCGGTCATGCGCTACGGCGCCGTGGACGCGACCATGGCCTACGAGGCGAGCGGCTTCAACGCGGCGACCAGCGCCTACTACTCGCGCGGCACGGACCTCGACCACCACGTCTGCGTCGTCGGCTGGGACGACGCCTACCCGGCCGGGCGGTTCCTGCGCCGGCCACCCGGCCCCGGTGCGTTCCTCATCAAGAACAGCTGGGGGACGCGGTACGGGCAGGGCGGCTACTTCTGGCTCTCCTACCACGACCGCTCGTTTGGGACGACGCTCACGGTGTTCGACGGCGCCTCGTCCGCAGCCGACCATGACGCCATCTACCAGCACGACGCACTCGGCTGGTCGCGCAGCATCGGCTTCGGGAGCACGACGGCGTGGTTCGCCGCGCGGTACACGAGCGGCGGCGACGGCAGCGTCACCGCCGCGAGCTTCTACACGGCCAAGCCCGGCGCGATCTACGAAGTCCGGATCGCGCCGTCGCTCGCCGAGATCGCCACGGCTCCGGTGGCCGGCTCGGGAACGCTCGCCGTCGCCGGGTACCACACCGTGCCGCTGGCGATGCCCGTGCCGGTCACGACCGGAACCGACTTCGTCGTCGCGGTCCGCCTCACCACTCCGGGCACGCGGACGCCCATTCCCGTCGAGCATCCGACCAGGCTGCTGGCCCCGCGCCCTGCCGTGGGGCGCTCCTTCATCAGCCGCGACGGAGTCGCCTGGAAGGACCTCAGGACGAGATCCGGCTTCCGGTCGTCCGACGTGTGCCTCAAGGCGTTCGTGGACGCGACGGCGGGCGGGGACGACGCGCCGCCGCGCGTGCTCGTCGAGCCGGCGTCGGCGCGGCCCGGCGCGGGCGCACGCGTCCGGTTCATGCTCACGGATCCCGCATTCTCCTGCGGCAGCGCCGTGATCAAGCTGCAGGTGCGAGACGGTCACGGACGCACACTGCGCGAGCTCCGGATCCCGGCCGCGCCCGTCAACGAGCGCGACACCTGGCGCTTCGCGGCGCCCCGGCGGCGCGGGGACTACGTGGTCGTCGCTCGCGCCTGGGACGTCGCCGGCCACCGTTCGGTCCTCACGCGCGCCGCCCTGCGGGTCCGCTAGCGAGGCCGGGCTCTCACGCCGGCGCCTGCGTCTGTGCGAGAATGCGCCCAGGCGACTCCCGGGGGCTGAGAATGCGCAGACGACGGAATCTGATGACCATGCTGGTCCTGGTGGCGGCTGTGGCGCTGCTCGCGGCCGGCACCGCGGTGGCCGGCGAGCCCGGCGCGTCGCCGGCGCCCGTGGCCGAGCCTGCGCCCGCGGCGACCCCCTCCCTGACGATCGCCGCCGCGCCGGAGGCCGTCACCGCCGGCGAGGCGGCGACGCTCACGGTGCGTCTGCCGGACGTCCCCGGCGCGACGCTCCAGCTCAGCCGCAAGACCGCCGGCGCCGCCGGCTTCCGTGCCGTCGGACCGCTCGTGACGAACGCTCGCGGCGTCGCCACCTGCCGCGTCATCCCGGGCACGACGACGATCTACCGGGTGGAGTACGCGGGCGACGGCGTCCAGTGGCTGCCGGCCCTCGCCGAGTCCACCGTCTCCGTGCGACCGCGCGTGACGTTCTTCTCGACCGCGCGCGTCTACCGCGGCGACCGCGCGCGGCTCTCCGTCGCCGTCCGCCCGGCACATCCGGGCGCGACCGTCATGCTCCAGCAGTGGAAGGACGGCGCGTGGGCGGAGTGGCGCAGCGTCCGGCTCGGCGCCGATTCACGTGCGCAGCTCGCGTGGCGCACCGACCGCGCCGGGACCTGGCCCCTGCGCGCCGTGATGCCGTCCGACGACGCACATCTGGAGGGACGCTCGCGCGTCCGCAAGGTGATCGCCGTCCGGCCGAACCCCTACGACGTCCCCATCGAGGCCAAGGGCGTCATCGTCGTCGACATCTCGCAGTACCGGCTGCACTTCTTCTCCTACGGCCGCGAGCTGCGCTCGTTCCCCTGCGTCACGGGGAGGCCCTCGCTGCCCACGCCGCTGGGTCACTTCAAGGTCTACGCCAGGGGCATGTGGCCGGGCGGGCCGTACGGCGCGCGGATCATGTCCTACCATCCGCCGTGCGCCATCCACGGCACCAACGAGCCGCACCTGCTCAGCCGCTTCCCTCGCAACTTCTCCCACGGCTGCACGAGGCTCGCGAACGCCAATGCCATCTGGCTCTACGACCACGCGCCGCTCGGCACGCCGGTCTGGAACGTGCGCTGAGCTGATGTCGGCGCCGGCGGGCCCTCGCCGGCAGGCACGCGGACGCAGACGACGCGCGCCGGCAGGCATGCGGACGCAGACCGCTCACGCTGCGCGCATGCTCTGCGGAGACTCGGCCGGTATCCCTTCGAAGGTATCGGAGCCCAGTCTCCGTCACGGGATGTCCCACCTGACGGGACCGGGATGACGTGAGGGCGGGGAGCGCACATCGTGCGCTCCCCGCCCTCGATCGCATCAGGCTGCGGCCGGCTGGTCGGCCCGCCTTGCTCGTTGCTCGGGTCAGACATCCGTCCGTCCCGACTTCCCGAGGACCGCCGGGTCAGATCCCCAGGCCTTCGCGCTTGGTGTCGATCCAGGCCAGCATGGCCGCGACGGCTTCCTTGGCGTCGGTCTCGACCGCCAGCTTGCCGCCGGTCACGCCGGGCAGATCCTGGGTCACGAGCTTGACCAGGTTCGGTGCGCCGGTCACGAACGGCACCGGGTTCACGTGCGTGTAGAGGCCGAAGGCCAGCGCGGCCATGGCGTCGATGGTGGCCTTCTGCTCCATGTACTCGGGAGCGGTGGCGACCACCGGCAGGTCCGAGGTATCGCAGCCGAGGGCATCTGCGATGGCGCCCACGAGCAGCAGGATGCGGCCGGTGTCGGTGCAGGTGCCGAAGCTGAGCACCGGCGGGATGCCGAGCAGCTCGCAGACGGCGGTGAGGCCGGGCCCGGCATACTTCTTCGCCTCGGCGGTCTCGAGGCCGGCGACCTGCAGGCCGGCGTTGCCGCAGCCCATGGCCAGCACGAGCACGTCGTTCTTGATGAGCTCCTTGGCGATGGCGACGGTGTGGCTGTCCTGGTCGGAGTCGCGCAGGGTGGTGCAGCTCACGAGGCCGCAGACGCCCTTGAGCGTGCCGTTCTTGATCACGTCGAGCAGCGGGTCGAGGCTGCCGCCGAGCGCGCCGAGGATGCTCTCGGTGCTGAAGCCGGCGACGGCGTCGCCGGTGCGGAGCTCGGGCGTGACCTGGCCGAGCGCCCTGCGCCTGGGGTAGTTGGCGACGGCGAGGTCGATGAGCTCCTGCGCCTGGGCGCCGGCGTTGGCCGCGTCGAAGACGATCGGCGTCTCGGCGCCGTCGACGCCGACGAGGTCGCTGACGGGCACGAGCAGCGTGCCGTGGGCGGCGCAAGTGGCGCCGAGGGTCGGCACGACGCAGTTCATGTCGGCGGCGAAGACGTCGAGGCCGCCGGTGGCGACCGCGAGCTCCTCCGTCAGCCAGTTGCCGGTGAGTCCGACGAACACGTCGTCCACCTCGAAGCGCTGGACGAGCTCCTGGCCGGTCTCGATTGAGCCGACGATGCGCAGGCCCTTGGCGCCGGCGGCCTTCGCCTTCTCTTGCGCGGCGGCCTCATGAGCGGCGTCGATGAGCGCTGCGCCGATCATCGGCTCGTGGCCGTTGACGGCGATGTTGACGTACTCGGGGTCGATGATTCCGAGGTCGACCTTGATCGCGTGCGGCGTCGGCGTGCCCCACAGCGCGTCCTGGGCGAGCTCGAGCGGGATCTGCGCGCCGTAGGCGGTGGCGATGCCGAGGCGCAGGCCCTTGAGCGCGAGGCTCACGTAGTTGCCGTCGACGTTGGTGAGGCAGCTGGAGGTGGCGAACATGTTCTCGTGGAGCACGCCGCCCGGCATGATGCCGAGCTCCTTCCACTTGGCCACGCGCTTGGCCGGGGCCATCTTCTCGACGAACGGTGAGGGGCTCGTGTGGTCGCGGTTGAACTCCGCGAGGATCGCGTCGGCGACGCGCTTGGGCAGCGTGTCGCGCGGTTCGACGGCCTCGCCCACGACGCCGGCGAGGGTCTCGAGCTTGCTCCAGTCCTTGATCTCGTAGGTGCCGCCCGGCGTGGCCTGCGCGAGGGTCTTCATGACCTCGACGGCGTGGTAGGTGTAGGTGGCGGTGCCCATCGTGTTCTGCAGCAGGAAATTGCGCATCGCCATGCCGTCGGCGTCGATGCCGCAGACGCCGCGCGGCGCCTTCTCCGTGATCCGGCAGGGACCCTGGGAGCACAGCGAGCAACGGATGCCCTGCTCGCAGAACTTGCAGCGGTTGCCCATGGCGTCCATGCGGTCGAACGAGGTGTCCTCGCCGGCCTCCCTGGACTCCTTGAGCATCGTGTGTACGGACTCGTGATAGCTGTCTGCCATGGATCCCTCCCGGGGATGGTTGGAAACGTCGGGCGCCGGAGGCGCCGTGTCAGGTGTGGGAAGGGGCGCGCCCGCCTCGCGGCCGCGCGCCCCGGGTCTCTCAGGCCGGGCTCAGCCGTGGATGAGCGCCGGCAGGCACTTGACGCAGACCCAGGTGCTCTCGCCCTTGGTGCGGGCCGGGAACAGGACGGCGTCGTTCTCGCTGCGGCCGCAGTTCATGCACTTCTGGGTCAAGGTCACGCCCGCGGCCAGCTTCTCGGCCATCTTGATGGCGGCTGCTTCTTCGTCGAACTCGGGGGCGTCACGCTTCTCCACGGTGAGGGCTCCTTCGGGGCAGACGGCGAGGCAGAAGCCGGCGCCGTCGCACAACTCCTCCTTCATGACCTTGGCCTTGCCGTCGACGATCTCGATCGCGCCTTCGGCGCACGGGGTGACGCAGAGGCCGCACCCGGTACAGAGGTCTTCGTCGATCTTCACGATGCTGCGGACTGCCATGCACTGCTCGCTTTCGCGTTGGTTTTCACGGTGGTGACAGTGACAAGGTACCCCGAGTGGGGCACCGGCCTCCTTGACCTGTGTCAAGGGTCGGCGGATGGGGACTGGAAGAGCCGCGGCGTCGCGAGTCAGCCCGCGGCGTCTTCTTTCGCGCGCCGGGCCGTCTCCTCGACGCGGCGCATGCGTGTCTCCGGGCGCCGCGCCGAGATGATCCAGTCGATGTACTCGCGCTGATGCGCAGGCGGCAGAGCGGCGAAGGCCGCCTCCGCCTCCGGGTCGTCGTGCAACTCGATCTGGAGGTCGTGGGGAACCGGGATCTCGCCTCGTGGGGTGTCGCGCTCGGGCATGGCGCCGGCCGTCCTCTCGGGTCGCCTGGCGATCGTATCGCAGGATTCCCCGTCGCACCGGGTAAGAACCGGGCGACCGCATCATTCGCCCAGGAGGCCCGCGTGGACTCGTTCTCCGTGCTCATCGGCGGCAAGGCCGGCGACGGTATCACCCAGGCGGGCAGCATGATCGCCCACCTCCTGAACGAGCTCGGCTACCGGCTCTACACCTACGTCGACTCGCCGTCCCTGATCCGCGGCGGCCACAACTACGTCATCGTGCGCGCCCACCGGGGGCGCATCGCCGCGCACCGCGACCACGTCAACGTGCTGATAGCTCTCAGCCCGGACACGCTCGAGCGTCATCACTGGCGTCTCAAGCAGCGACCGGTGACGGTGTTCGACAGCGAGAGCATCAAGCCGACGAGCCTGCCGAGCATGGCGCACCCGTTCCGCACCGGGATCCCGGTCAAGACGATCCTGGAGCAGGAAGAGGCGCCGAGCGTGATGCGCAACAGCGCGATCCTCGGCGCCTTCTGCAGGGCTATCTCCATCCCTTGGGAGACGTTGCAGGATGTGATCCGCCGCTACCAGCCCAAGCAGACCGAGCTCAACCTGCGGGTGGCGAGACGCGGGTTCGACCTCGCCACCGAGAAGCTGCTCGTCGACCTGCCGGGCGGCGGCCCGCGGCCGGTGATGACGGGGCTGGAGGCCACCGGGCTGGGGCTGATCCGCGGTGGCCTCGAGGCGTACGCCGGCTACCCGATGACGCCGGCGAGCGGCCTGCTGCACTACCTCGCCCGTCAGGCGCCGCGCTTCAAGCTCAAGGTGGTGCAGCCGGAGGGCGAGATCGCGGCCATCATGATGGCGCTGGGGCACGCCTACGCCGGCGAGAGGGCGGCCGTCGGCACCTCCGGGGGCGGCTTCGCCCTCATGGTCGAAGGCCTCAGCCTGGCCGGCCAGGCTGAGTTGCCCATCGTCGTCGTGCTCGGGCAGCGCACCGGGCCGGCCACCGGCCTGCCCACCTACACGGCGCAGGCCGACCTGCACTTCGCGATGAGCGCGGGGCACGGCGAGTTCCCGCGCTTCGTCGTCGCCCCCGCGGACGTGGAGCAGGCGTACGCGTGGAGCACGTATGCGATGGACGCCGCCTGGAAGTACCAGATGCCGGCCATCGTGCTGGGAGACAGGACGCTCAACGACGACTCGCAGAGCTTCGACCGGGAGGCCGTCCCCGAGCTGCCGCGGCTGGAGCCGCGGCTCTGGGACGGCCGCGCCCAGAAGAGCGCGGCCGGCGTGCCGCGCGGCGCCGGAGCGGGCACGGGCGCCGCGCGCGACACCGCCACGGGGTCGGC
>CAIYOD010000100.1 GCA_903927755.1 uncultured Thermoleophilia bacterium
ATGCCCCGGCCGCCTCGTTCGCTTCTTAGGACGCGAAGCTGAGGTACGGCCGCCAGCTCTCGTGGACTTGGTCCACGTGGAGCAGGACGAAGGCCGCCGGTCCCGGAGGCCGCGGCGGCCGCATGAGGCGCAGACCAGCGAGATGGAGCGGCCGGTCGCCCTTCTTGCGGTTGCACGGTGCGCACGAGGTGACGAGGTTGTCCCACGTATCGGCGCCGCCCTTGGAGCGCGGCACGACGTGGTCGACCGTGAGGTGGCGGGCGCTGCCGCAGTACTGGCAGCGGTGCCTGTCGCGGGCGAAGACGGCGCGCCGCGAGATGCGTGCGGAGGCGGCGCGGCGCGGGATGTGGACGTAGGAGTTGAGGCGGATGACGAGCGGGATCTCGTGAGCGCCGCGCTCGCTGTGCAGGGCGCCGCCGGACTGCTCGAGCACCTCAGCCTTGTCCTTGAGCAGCAGCACGACAGCTCGCCGCACCGTACAGACGTTGAGCGGCTCGTAGGTGGTGTTCAAGACCAGCACCTTGCGCATCGGTCTCGATGGTAGCAGATAGACTTGGGCCCATGGACGACCTCTTCTCGATGAGCGCCGAGCAGGCCGCGGCCGAGGCACCGCTGGCGGCGCGCATGCGGCCGCGTACGCTCGCGGAGTTCGCCGGGCAGGAGCACATCATCGGGCCCGGCACGGTGCTCCGCGCCGCCGTCGTCGGCGGCCAGCTGTTCAGCATGATCCTCTTCGGGCCGCCCGGCTGCGGCAAGACGACGCTGGCGCGGCTGATCGCCGCCGAGACCGGCGCCCGGCTGGTGCAGCTCTCGGCGGTCAGCTCCGGGACCGCCGACGTGCGCGCCGCCATCCAGGGCGCGCGCGAGGCGCGCACCCTCGGCGCGGCGCGCACGGTCCTCTTCATCGACGAGATCCACCGCTTCAACAAGGCGCAGCAGGACGCGCTCCTGCCGGCGATCGAGGACGGCGTCGTCACGCTGATCGGGGCCACCACCGAGAACCCGTACTTCGAGGTCAACTCGGCGCTCCTCAGCCGCTGCCAGCTCTACCGCTTCGAGCCGCTGGCGCCCGAGCTGGTGGAGCAGGTGGTGACGGCCGCGCTGCAGGACGAGGAGCGCGGCCTCGGCGGCAAGGGCGTCACGCTCGGCGACGGAGCCCTTGCATTTCTCGCCGGCATGTCGCGCGGTGACGCACGCGTCGCGCTGAACGCGCTCGAGACGGCTTGGCGCTCCCGCACGGCCGCGGCTCCGGGCGTGCCGGTGATCGTGACGTTGGACGACCTGCAGGACGCGGCCCAGAAGTCGCCGGTCATGTACGACCGCGACGACGCGCACTACGACACCATCTCGGCGTTCATCAAGAGCATGCGCGGCAGCGATCCCGACGCCGCGGTGTACTATCTCGCCTCGATGATCGCCGGCGGTGAAGATCCCAAGTTCATCGCCCGGCGCATGATCGTGTTCGCCAGCGAGGACGTCGGCAACGCCGACCCGCAGGCGCTGCAGGTCGTCGTCGCCGCGGCTCGCGCGGTGGAGTTCGTCGGCCTGCCCGAGTGCCGGATCAATCTGAGCCAGGCGGCGACCTACCTGGCGCTGGCTCCCAAGAGCAACGCCGCGTACAAGGCGGTCGACGCCGCGCTGGACGACGTGCGCCGCGAGGGCAACCAGCCCCCGCCGCCGCATCTGCGCAGTGCGAACTACCGCGGCGCGAAGGAACTCGGCCATGGCGCGGGGTACAAGTACCCGCACGCTACCGGCGGCTGGGTCCCGCAGGAGTATTTGCCGGAGAGGCTCTCAGGCCGCCGCTACTACGTGCCGATACGAGGGGTCGAGAGCGAGCTGGTGGCCCGCCTCGAGGAGATCAGGCGGCGGGCGGCTTCCGACGACGGCGGTGAGGAGGGAGAAGGAACGTGAGCGGCGTGTACGTGTGGATCCTGCTGTTCCTCGTCCTTGCGCTGGTCGCGCTGCTCGTCGTGTGGCTCCTGGCGCGCCGGGTCAAGCGCGACCTGGACGACTCGCCGGGCGCGGTCGCCGGCGCAACGGTCGCTCTGGAACTGACGCCGGCCAACGTCGTCCACCTGCACGAGCTGAGCGGCGAACCGATCCTGCTCAAGCAGAGCGACGAAGGCGTCCGCGTGCAGATCGAACACCGGCCGATGCTCCCGCTGATGGCGTTCGTCGGCAAGGACGTCAGCGCGGCGCTCACCGAGGCTGCGGTTCGGGTGAGTGAGCAGTGGGGTCCCAAGTGGGTGGTCCTGCTCTCCGCGCACGAGGACGGTGGCGTGTCAGTCCAGCGGCTGGCCTGAGGCTTCGGCAGGACACTACCCCGGCCCAGCGTATACAGGGCTGTAAACTGTAAAGCTCGGGCACGTTTCTTCCGACGTACTCTTTCGCCGGCTTCGCGCGCCTGTGCGGCTGGCACGGCAGCGGTCAAGGAGGCAGGCATGAAGGTGATGAGGTTTCTGCTCGGGCTCGCGATCGGGGCGGGCGTCGCCCTGCTCGTCGCGCCGAAGAGCGGGCGTGAACTGCGTCAGCAGCTCGTCGGCGGCGCGAGCGGCAAGCTGCTCGGCGCGGCGCCCGACGAGTACCCGCAGCCGGAGCCCGTCGCCGAGTGGGGCGGCACGGCCACCGCGGTGGCGGAGACCCCGGTCGAGGAAGAATCCTGGGCGCCGGCCGTCGACGAGGTCGTGGTCGACGAGGTGGTCGTGGTCGAGGAGGCCACCGGTGAAGGGGCCCCGAGGCCGTTTCCCGTGTGGGACGAGCCCGCCGTCACCCCGGTGAACGAAGACCTGGGCGCGCGCATCGACGAGACGCGCGCGGCGCTGGAGAACGAGCTTGCGCAGCCGTTCGCGGACGAGACTGCCGAGCTGGCCGATGAGGCCGCGGCCGCTGCCGACGACGCGGTCGTCGATGCCGCCGCGGCCGAGCTCGTGGCCGAAGAGGCCGTGGTCGAGGCCGTCGCCGCCGAGCTCGTGGCCGAAGAGGCCGTCGCCGAAGCCGAGGCTGCCGAGATCATCGCCGTAGAGGCCGTGAACGAGGCCGTCATCGCAGAAGTGGTGGCCGAGGGGGCCGTGGCGGACGCGCTGGTCGCCGATGGCCAGGACGCCCCGGCCGCCGAGCTCGTGGCCGAAGAAGCCGTCGCCGAAGCGGCGGCCGCTACAGCGGTAGCCGAAGAGGCCGTCGCCGAGGCCGACGTCGCCGAGCTGGTCGCCGAGGTCGCGATCGCCGAGGCCGTCGTCAGCGAGGTCGTTGCCGAAGAGGCCGTCATCGAGGCCGTCGCGGAAGATGTCGTTGCCGAAGAGGCCGTCGAAGAGGCCGATCTTGCCGAGGCCGTCGCCGAGGAGATCGAGGTCGAGGAGGCGGTAGCCGACGAGGTGGTCGCCGAGGCGCCGCTCGCCGGGCAGGAGCCGGAGCCGTTCGTCGGTCCTGCGATCGCGCCCCAGCTGGTCACCGACACGCCCGCCGAGCCGGAGTCAGTGAGCCAGGAATCGCCCCCGGCGCGGCCACACGCCTGGGACATCGCCTACGAGGACGAACCGGTCGCCGAAGAGCCGATCATCGCCGAAGCCGTCGCCGAAGAGCCGGTCATCGCCGAAGAGCCGGTCATCGCCGAAGAGCCGGTCATCGCCGAAGCCGTCGCCGAAGAGCCGGCTCCAGCTGCCGCTCCGGCGCGCGAGAGTGGCGGGATCGACCAGGCCGAGATGCGACGCCGCATCGAGGAGACGCGCGCCCGCCTCAAGGCCAAGGCGTTCGACGCGATGATGAGCGGCGAAGCCGCCCTGCTCTCCCGCGACAGCGGCGACAAGCCGGTGCCGGGTGCTGACGACGTGGCGCTCGACGCCGAGACCGACTCCGCCATCGACGAGTCGCTCTCGCAGGAAGAATACTGATCGACCGACTGCAGGGGCCGGGGGCGCTCGCAGGAGC
>CAIYOD010000101.1 GCA_903927755.1 uncultured Thermoleophilia bacterium
GGCCTGATCCAGTCCGTGCACGCCTTCGAGAAGGACCCACTGCTGGTCTGGATCCTCTCCAGCTTCCTCGTGGTGACCGCCGTCGTGACCGTCGGGCTGATGGCCTGGCGCTGGCGCCGCTTCGCCAGCCACGACCAGGTGCAGTCGGCCTTGTCTCGCGACTTCCTCTACTACGTCACCAACCTGTTGCTCACGTTGTTCGCCGTCGCCATCGCCTTCGGCACAGTGGTCGTGCCGCTCACCATGAACAAGACCGTGGGTCCGAGCACCTATGACGCCATCGCACAGCCCCTCGGTGTGGTCGTCCTGGCGCTGATCTCCATCTGCCCCCTGTTGTCGTGGCGCAAGACCGAGGCCGCCGAGCTGCGCAAGACCCTCATTCTGCCGCTGGTCACGGCCGCGCTGTCGGTGCCTCTGTGGCTGTACCTCGGCTTCCAGTCCAACGTGTGGGGGTTCATCGGCCTCGTGGTTTGCGGCTTCGCCGTGGGCGCCGTCATCCAGTTCGTGTTGCGCTCGGCGCGGCGCGCGGCCGGCCCCGGCAAGAGCCTCTGGGCCGGTATGGGCCGCGCCTTCACCGGCAGTCGCACGCGCACGGCCGCGTACATCGTGCATTTCGGCATGATCCTCGTGGTCGCCGGCCTCATCGGCTCCGGCATCTACAAGCACGAGGAGACGGCGCTGGTCAAGATCAAGGCCGGCGAGACGGCGAGCATCGGCGGCTACACGCTGACCTACAAGAGCATGCGGGGGAGCACCGGTCCGCAAGATTCCACGATCTCGATCGCGACGTTCGACGTGAGTCGCGACGGCGCCTCGATCGGTACGCTGGCGCCGCACACCGACGTGTACCCCATGAGCGGTGCGGCCGTGCGCGCCGTGATCCTCGGGCGGCCGTTCGAGGACCTCTTCGTGGTCGCCGACGAACCGTTTGACGGCACGTCCGAGCGCATCGCGCTGCGCATGGTCATCTTCCCGCTGATTCGCTGGGTGTGGATCGGCTCCATCCTGCTGTGCGTGGGCGCCGCCGTATCGCTCTGGCCCAAAGCGCGCCGTCAGGAGCAGGAGGCGCGCGACGCCGTCCCGGCCGCCGACGCCGACGGCCGCCTGGACGGCGCGTCGGCTTGACGGAGGCTGCCGTGCCGCTCGAGATCGAGGTCGAGGGCCTGCGCAAGACGTTCGGCCGCCGCGAGGTGCTGAAGGGTCTCTCCTTCAGCCTCGAGCGCGGCGGCTTTCTCAGCATCTTCGGCCCCAACGGCGCCGGCAAGACCACCACGCTGCGCGTGCTCGCCACGCTGCTCACGGCCGGCGCCGGCACGGTCCGGGTCGCCGGCCACGACGTGCGCGAGGACCCGATGCCCGTGCGCCGCACCATCGGGTTCATCTCGCACAACCCGATGCTGTACCTCGACCTCACGGCGCAGGAGAACCTGCGTTTCTACGGCGACATGTACGGCATCGCGGACCGCGAGGCGCGCATCACGGAGCTCCTCGAGCGCCTCGAGCTCAGCCACCGCCGCCACGACGTGGTGCGCACCTACA
>CAIYOD010000102.1 GCA_903927755.1 uncultured Thermoleophilia bacterium
CGGACCCGCGGTGGCCGGAGGCGCCGCCGGCGCTCCCCGGCACGTCCGGCGGCCCCGCCGGCGTCGGCCCCTGGGCCGGTCCGGAGCTCAGAGCCGCCGTCCCGGGCGAGCCGTTCTACCTCCCCGCCGCCTCCTGGCGGTGGGCGCTCGCCGTCGCCGGCCTGGTCGCCGGGGCGGCTCCTCAGGCGCTGCTGACCGTCGCGGCGCTGATCGCCGGATCGTCGTCGAGCGACACCAGCGCCGTCTCGGCCGGCAGTGCCGTGGCGCTGGCCGTCGGCTCGCTCGTCCTCTACGGCTGGCAGGCCCTGGCCGCGTGGCTCTTCTCCCTGCGAAGCGCCGGCCGCTCGCTCGTCCTCTGGGGGTTCCGGCGCCCGACCAAGGCGTACTTCTGGGTCGTGCCGCTCGGGCTGGTCACCGTGTACGGCCTCAGCATCGTGCATGACCTGATCGTCAGTCCTCGGCAGCAGGCGATCGTCGGCGAGTTCCCGCGCTCGGCGTTCGGGGCCGCCATGTTCATCCTCGTGGCCGTGGTGATGGCGCCGCTCTTCGAGGAGATCGTGTTCCGCGGCTTCCTGTTCCGGGGGCTCGCCAACTCCTGGGGCTGGGTGTGGGGCGCCCTGGCTTCGGCGGCGATCTTCGGCGGGGCGCACCTGCAGCTCGACGTCTTCCTGCCGCTGGCGGCTCTGGGATTCGTGCTCGCGTGGGCCTACCACCGGACCGGCTCACTGTGGACCTGTATCACGATGCACGCGATCTTCAATCTGATCGCCGTGGCGGCCTGGGCGCTCCTGAGCTGATGGCCACTCCCCGGCGGGCCCTTCCGGCCCGGCGGCTCAGGTGAGCAGGGTCGGCTTGCGCAGGTCGCGGCAGTGGCAGTCGTCGCCGGGAGGCAGGGCCGCGAGAGCGTCCAGGAGGATGCGGCCCATGAGCCCGGCGTCCTCACGGAAGATCTGCGCGAGCACGTCGTGCTCCCACTCGCGCACCACGCCCTCCCCGTAGTTGACGATGAGGTAGATGCCCGCGTAGCAGGCGCCGATGTCGCGGGCCAGCCACACCTCGGGGCAGAAGCTCTGGCCGACCACGTCGCCGAGCGTCTGCATGAAGCGGATCTCGGCCGGCGACTCGAAGCGCGGCCCTTCCGTCACCACGTAGGTGCCGCGCGTGAACAGACGGCGCTCCGGCGCGTGCCGCCGCGCGGCGCTCACGAGCGCCTCGCGCCCGCTCTCGCACACGGCGTCTCGCATGATGAGCAGATGGTCGCCGGCGACGACTCCGTAGCGGTCCCGGTCGGTGGTCATGTCGACGAAGTCGTCGACCACGACGAGGTCGCCCGGGTCGAGGAGGTGGTTGAGGCTGCCGACGCCGGCGTCCGAGAGGATGCGCTTCACGCCGGCGCGATGCAGCACGCTGAAGACCTGACGCGACGCACGGCCCCTCGAGACTCCCTTGCGCCAGCCGTGCATCTTGCAGTGCAAGGTGCGCTGCCCGCCGAGCTCGAAGAGCGTGAAGGGCGGGCTCTCGCCCCACGGCGTCTCGAACACCAGGCCGGTCTCGAGCACGCCGGCGCCGGGATGCAGGTCGCCGGGCAGGTCGGCGGCCAGCGAGCCGGACCCGCCGATGACGGCGCGCGTCGCGGCGGGGACCGCGGAGGCTGCGCCCCTCACAGACCGGCCAGATCGGGCGTGACGTGCAGCATCATCAACTGCACGTGGTCGCCGTTGTCGGAGGTGTACTGGCTCAGCGACTGGTCGAGCGAGGCGGGGAAGCCGCGCACGACGCCCAGCGTGGTCGTGCCCCGCTGCACCACCTGGCCGATCTCGACCTTGGGCTTGGCGACATGTGTGACGACGAGGAGGAGCGAGGGGTCGCCGGCGAGCCGGATGTCGATCTCCACGTCGTTGTGGCGTCCCAGGATGCTGTACTTCTTGATGGCCGTGACCTTGCCGTCCACGGGACTGACGACCTGAGAGCCGGGCACGGCTCCTACGTCGAGACCGGCCGTGGACGAGGACTGATCGCCGCCGTCGCCGGCCATGAGGTAGTACTGGACGGCCCCGCCGCCGGCGAAGATGTCGGCCAGCTTCTGGCCGAGGTCGCCGCCACCGAGCCGGTCGCCGACCGGGGAGAACGATGCCGCGTCCGCGTTGTCGACGGGATGGAACGCGACGGCCGTGGTCACCTGCTGCGCGACCGGGAGGAGCACGTCGATGCCCTCCACGCGGGCGACGACGACCGCCTCGTCCGATTGGACGGTGCGGCCGAAGGTCGGCTGCGCGGCGCTTTGAGGGACGCGAGCCGGCGTCGGGCCGGGGATGGCGTACGCGACCCAGACGGCGACTGAGATGAGGGTCACGAAGACGACCAGCGCGACCACACGCCGGCGGCGAATCTGATTGCGGAGGCGGGCTTGCTCCCGCCGACGCTGATTGGCCGGGCTTGTGTGCATGTCGTAAGCCAAGGTACAGCGGTCCCGCCCGGGTCGCAAGCCGCCGCGCCGCAGGCCGCGCAAGATCGGCGCGAGACGAACTGCAGCAAACTTGTCTTTTGCCGATACAATGGGGCACATGGCCACCATCGTCCCAGTAGCGCCCGGCACGGGCGGCACAATGGGGGCGGACGGCGCTCCGGACGCCTGCCTGGTCGAAGGGCTGCGAGCCGGGAGTCGCGACGCCTTCGAGCAGCTGTACGAGCTCTATCGGGCTCGCATCTACAACCTCGCCCTGCGCATCGTCCAGTCACCCGAAGACGCGTGCGACATCACCCAAGACGTCTTCGTCAAGGTCTACCGGCGCCTCCCCGGTTCGCGCCTCACGGATCTGCAGCTCAAGCCGTGGCTGTACCGTGTCGCCGTGAACGCCTGCTACGACCACCTGCGCGCGCGCAAAGTCCACCGCGACATCGACGTCGTGCGCGAGACGCGCGCGATGCCCGTGGACACCTTCGAGCAGGCGGAGATGGGTCATCTGGTCGAGCAGACGCTGAGCGGCCTCTCGGAGCGCCACCGGACCGTGCTGGTCCTCAAGGACATCCACGGGCTGCGACACGACGAGATCGCCGGGATCCTCGGCATCTCCCGCGGCGCGACAGAGACACTGCTGTTCCGGGCCCGCGAGTCGTTCCGGACGCATTACGTCGATTTGACCACAGAGCTCCCGGCGCCTTCGTGCACCTTCGCGCAGGACGCCGCCGTGACCGCCTTCGGCGGCGAGCTCAGCGGCGGCGAGCGGGAGCGCATCATGGCGCACGCCGCTCACTGCCCCGCGTGCCGGAAGACCGTCAAGACGTGGAGCGCCGCCGGCATCGGCCTCGGCCTGTTCCTCCACGGCGTCCCCGTGCCGGCAGCGCTGCAGGGCGCCTTGCCGTTCGGGGTGGCCGCGAGCGCCGGGGCGGGCGCCGGGGCGGGCGCCGGGGCGGGCGGAGCGGCCGCCGCAGGGACGGGCGCGGCTGGGGCGACCACGGGCGCAGGAGTGACCGGAGGTTCGGCAGCCGGAACCGCGGCCGGGACCGCCGGGATCGCCGCGGGCGGAGCCGGCGTCACCGCGAGCTCCGCCACCGGACTCTCGCTCGTGACCGGCGGCCTGCTCACCAAGCTCGGCGGCGCCGCGACGGTCAAGATCACGGCCCTGGTCGTCGCCGCGACCTGCACGGCCGGTGGTGGCGTGGCCGCCTACGAGGCGGACGTGCTGCCGGGCATCCACCGTCACCCGACGACGCCGGCCGTCGTGGCCGAAGCCCATGGCGGCGGCGCGGCAGCCAAGGACGGCGAGAGCGAATGGACGCCGCCGGGCCTCGCGAAGGCAACGGCCAAGGGAGGTCAGGGCGCCGAGCGCAGCGCCGCCGCCAAGGACAAGGACAAGAGCGCGGCGGCCAAGAAGAACGCCGCCGACAAGAAGAAGGACGGCGCCAAGGGCAAGAGTGGAGACCAGCACGGCAACGCCGGTGCGAAGTCCAACGGCAACGGGAAGGCCGGCGGCAACGGCAAGTCGGGCGGCTCGTCCAAGGCTGACAAAGCCACGAAACCGACCAAGCCGGCGAAGCCCGCGAAGCCCCCAAAGCCCGACAAACCGGATAAGCCGGACAAACCGGACAAGCCCGACAAGCCGGACAAACCGGACAAACCGGATAAGCCCGACAAGCCCGACGATCCCGGCAAGACCCTGGTCGACTAGCCGGCCTCCCCGACGACGCCGCGGGCGCCCGCTCCGGCTCGTTGTCTCTCCTGAAGACAGAACATCCGTCTACCACCTCAACTCTCCCCCGGACCTACCGATACCAGAGTCGTGAGGGACCGCAACCAAGCGGTCCGGAGCACGTTCTGACGGTAACGCTGGGCTCGGGGGTGAGCCATGAAGACGAGAGCAGGGATCATCGTTCTCCTCATCACGATGCTCTGCACCCTGTGCCTCGCAGCCCCGGCGCTCGCCGCCGTCTCGCTCAACCCCTACGAGAAGCAGCTGCTCACGCAGGTGAACAAGCAGCGCGCCAAATACGGGCTCGCTCAGGTCCGCCTCAACGTCAAGCTCGTCGCCTCGGCGCGCGCGCACTCCGCAGACATGGGCGCGCGCAAGTACTTCGAGCACGACGCCCCGGCCCCGAACGCGGAGGCGTGGTCGGCCCGGATCGTCCGCTGCGGCTACACCAGGTCGGGCTACAGCTCCTGGAAGGCCGGCGAGAACATCGCCTATGGCGCCGGCCTCTACTCGAGCCCCGTGCTCGTCGTCGACTCGTGGATGAAATCCCGGGCGCACCGCGCCGTCATCCTCACCAAGACCTTCCGCGAGATCGGGGTAGGCGCGTTCAAGACCGAGGACGGCTACGGCAGCATCGACGGCGTCGTGTGGTTCTTCACGCTCGACCTGGGACGCCGGATCAAATAGAAGCCGGAGACAGAAGAGGGTCGAGCGGAGGGGCGCGCAAGCGCCCCTTTCGCGTCTTCAGGGGCGGCCGCCGGAGTAGGATGAGGTCGTGGACCACGACGCCGGCATGCCCCCGAGAGCCGCCCGCACACTCCAGGCGTTCTTCACCGGCGGCGGGCACGACCAGGTCGTCACCGTCGCGCACGAGGCGGCGCGACGCGGCCGCGCCGCCGGGCTCCCCTCGGACCTGCCGGCCGCGCTGCGCGAAGCGCTCCTCGCGGCCGGCGTCCAGTCACTCCACGGCCACCAGGCCGCCGCCCGGGAGCTGCTGGCCGCCGGCGAGAACGTCGTCGTGAGCACGGGGACGGCGAGCGGCAAGAGCCTCTGCTATCAGCTCGCCATCCTCGAGGCCTTCTCCGCCGATCAGCAGGCGCGGGCCCTCTTCCTCTTCCCCACCAAGGCGCTCGCCCAGGATCAGGCGCGCAAGCTCACTCGCTTCCGCGCGCACGGCGTCGTGCCGGCGATCTACGACGGCGACACGCCGCAGGACCAGCGCCCGCTGCTCAGGCGGACGGCGACGATCCTCCTCACCAACCCCGACATGCTGCACGTCGGGATCCTGCCGGGCCACGAGCGCTGGGCCGAGTTCCTGCACCAGCTGCGCTACGTCGTGCTCGACGAAGCGCACGTCTACCGTGGCGTCTTCGGCAGCCACGTGGCGCAGGTCGTGCGGCGCCTGCGCCGCCTCTGCCGCATGTACGGCTCGGACCCCCGCTTCGTGCTCACGTCGGCGACGATCGCCAATCCCAAGGACTTCGCCGAGCGGCTGGTCGGCGCGCCGTTCGAGGTCGTCGACGAGGACCAGGCGCCCCGTCCCGAGCGGACCATCGTCCTCTGGAACCCGCCGCTCGAGGACCCTGCGACTGGCGTGCGCCGGAGCGCGCTCGCCGAGGCCAGCTACGTGACCGCCGAGTGCGTGCTGGCCGGCGCGCGGGTGATCACGTTCGCGCCCACCCGGAAGGCGGCGGAGCTGATCTACGGCCACGTGCGCCGCCGCCTCGAGGACCGCGGCGGGCGGGGCGCGGCGGAGCGGGTGCAGCCGTACCGCGCCGGCTACACGCCGGAGCAGCGGCGCGACATCGAGCGGCGCCTGTTCGCGCACGAGCTCGACGCCGTGGTGGCGACACAGGCGCTCGAGCTGGGGATCGACGTCGGCGGCCTGGACGTCTCACTCGTCACCGGCTTCCCGGGCACGATCACCAGCCTGCGCCAGCGCTGGGGCCGGGCCGGCCGGTCCGGGCACGGCTACGCCGTGCTGGTGGCCGGCCAGGACGCGCTCGACCAGTACTTCATGCGCGAGCCCGACCGCCTCCTGGGACGCAGCGTCGAGGAGGCGGTCATCGACCTCCACAACCCGCACATCAGCGGCCCGCACCTGGAGGCGGCCGCCTACGAGCGGCCGCTGACCGCCGCCGACGAGCGCTTCTTCGGCGAGGAGGGCCTCCTGCAAGCCGAGCGGCTCGCGCAGGGCGGCCGGCTGCGACGGCGCAAGGACGGCCTCGTGTGGGCGAAGCCGTACTCTCCCGCCGCCGGCGTCGGCCTGCGCACCGCGAGCAACGAGCAGTTCGCCATCGTCGAGGCTCGCCAGGGAGAGGTCATCGGCACGGTCGAGCGCGAGCGCGTCTTCCGCTTCTGCCACCCCGGCGCGGTCTACCTGCACCTGGGCCGAAGCTACCTCGTGCAGCACCTCGACCTCGAGACGCGCACGGTGATGATCGACGAGTTCGACGGCAGCTACTACACCCAGGCCAAGACCGACAAGAACGTGCTGATCGCCGGACAGGCGGACTCGCGCGAGCTGCCCGGCGCCGTCCTCTTCGCCGGCGACCTCGAGGTGACAGAGCAGGTGATCGCCTACCAGCGCCGCGACATGACCGACGGGCACGTGATGGACACGACCACGCTCGATCTGCCGGAGCAGACGTACGCGACGCAGGCATTCTGGCTCGCCGTGCCGCAGCCGGTGCTCGACAGCGCACTCGCCGGTCTCGGCGAGACCGACGAGCTCGTCGCCCCCGGCGCGCTCCACGCCGCCGAACACGCGCTCATCGCCCTGCTTCCGCTGTACGCGATGTGCGACCGCTGGGACATCGGCGGCCTGAGCACCCCTTGGCACTGGCAGACCGACACGCCGAGCATCTTCGTCTACGACGGCTACCCCGGCGGCATCGGGCTGTCCCGCCGGGGCTACGGCGCCTTCGAGAGCCTCGCCGAGGCGGCACGCACGCTGGTCGCCGAGTGCCCCTGCGAGAACGGCTGCCCGAGCTGCGTGCAGAGCCCCAAGTGCGGCAACCTCAACGAGCCGCTCAGCAAGTCGGGGGCGGTGGCGCTCCTGGGGGCGGTGTTACGTCGCGGGCGGTAGCGCCGGCCGTGATCGACGGGTGCCCTACTGCAGCATCTTGAGGATGTGTTTCGCGAGGGTGTCGGCAATCTCCCTGTGCCGAGGCACCGGCTGGCTCACCTTGGTCGACGGATTCTGATACCAGTCATGGCTGCCGCCATGCCGGATGAGCACACACCCAGTGGACTTCAGAGACCGGATGAGCCGGGAGCGCTTCACGCGACGCTGAGCTCACCGACCTTGTGCACGCAGGGTATCTTCCCTGAGGTGAGCTCGCTGTAGATGTCCTGGAGGTTCTTTTTGAGCTCATCCATGGTCTCACCCTGTGTGCGGTAGTCCGGGTACTCCTCCAGCCAGCCCACGAACAACTCGCCCTCTTCGTAGTAGATGAACCTCTTGCTCTCCATGATGTCCCTCCATCGGCTCACTCGGATGCGCGACACATGCCGGTTCAAGTGGAGCCCGAGAAGACCGGTCGACAGATGACGGTGATTTCAGTATACCCGCGCCCACCTTGAGCTTTCGGGTCTCATCGACGCAGATCGGTGGACGATCTCCGGATCGCGATCCCACTCCGATCGGCACCTGCGGCCTCCCGGCGCAGGCCGATCGTGGAGGAGACGTACTTCGTCTTCGTCTCCGGCAAGGACCTGGCCGGCAACAACGCCAGTGTGACGGGCAAAGCGAAGCTGGTGGTGCGGTGGCTTCGGAAGCTGACGATGACCGCTCGATGCGCGCCGCCACTGCCAACCGTAATCGCGGGGATCTCCCAGGGCGGTCCACATCTGCGAGCCGATGAGACCGCCGGTCCGGTCCGGCGAGGCGGATCGCAGTGCGCGAGCGGAGGCGCCTGCGGTAGGCTCAGTCCATCGTCCGCCCGAAGGAGCCGCGTTCATGCCCGACCACCTCGCCATCGAGACGCTCGACCCAGCCGACATCGAATCGGTCGGCCCGCTCTGGAAGCAGCTCATGGACCACATCGCGTCCCTGCCGGACGCGGCGGTGCCGGTGCGACCCTCCGACGAATCGTGGGCGCTCGAGCGCAAGGAGATGCTCTCGGAGCTGGCCGGGGAATCCTTCGTGCTGGTCGCGCGCAGGCAGGAGCGCATCAGCGGCTACGCCTTCGTGTGCATCGAGGGCCCGGACCCGGTCTGGTACACCGGCGACAAGCATGCGCTGCTCGCCACCCTGTGTGTGGACGAGGCGGAGCGCGGCGACGGAGTCGGCTCCGCGCTCATGGACGCCGTCGACGCCGAGCTGGACCGCCGCGGCATCGAGGATGTGGAGATCGGCGTGGACACCGGCAACCAGGTGGCGACCCACCTCTACAAGAGCCGCGGCTACCGGCCGGACTTCCAGATCTTCTACGGATCGCCGGGTCGCAGGCCGTGGGCCTGCCTGCGGCGGGAGGCCGAGGACAAGGCGGCCGGGCGCGGCCGCTTCGCGCCGCCCGGCCTCACGAGCCCCGGCGCCGACGACCCGGCGAGGGACTGACGCCGTGCCGGCCGCACCCGCCGCACCCGCCATCGAGCGTCTCGACCCGGCGGACATCGACGAGCTCGAGCCGCTCTGGAACGCGCTCATGGCGCGCCACGCCGAGGTCTGGAGCCTGCTCCCGATGCGCGAGCCGCACCTCTCGTGGACGCTCCGGCGCGGGCAGTACGAGGGGTGGCTCGCCGACGAGGGGTCGTTCGTCCTCGTAGCTCGACGTGGCGGCGTGCCGGTCGGCTACCTCCTCGTGGATGTGGACGAGGGCGACGAGACCTACGCGACCGGCGACCGCGTCGCCCGGATAGAGACCCTGGTGGTCGCGACCGGCGAGCGCGACGCCGGCGTCGGCGGCCTGCTGTTCGACGCCGCCATGACCGAGCTCGAGCGCCTCGGCGTCGACGACCTCTTCGTCGGCTACATGGACGGCAACGAGGCCGCGCGCCGGTTCTACGAGCGGCGCGGCTTCACCCCGTTCGTCCACCACCTCTACGCCAGGCGGCCCGGCGCGGCGCCGGCCGCCGAGGAGGATGCATGAGCGAGATCCGCTACGTCAGCGTGATCGGCGCCAGCCGCGCGTCGGCGGAGCTGGCCGCGAAGGCCGAGGAGCTCGGCGAGCTCCTCGCGCAGCGCGGCCTGATCGTCGTCTGCGGGGGCCGCGAAGGCGTCATGGAAGCGGTCGCGCGCGGCGTCAAGCGCGGCGGCGGCGTCTCGATCGGCATCCTGCCGGAGGACGTTCGCGGGCGCGCCGCCCCCGACCTCACCTACACGGTCTGCAGCGCCATCGGCCACGCGCGCAACCTCAGCGTGGTCGCCAGCGGTGACGTCGTGATCGCCGTCGGCGGGGCTTGGGGGACGCTGAGCGAGATCGGCCTGTCGCGCAGCCTGGGGCGGCAGGTGGTCCTGCTCGACACCTGGCAGATCGCGCCGCCGGACGGCGCGGAGCTCGACGGGGTACGGCGGGCGGCGACGCCCGCCGAGGCCGTCGAGCTCGCCCTCACTCCTCCGGACTGAGCGCCGGCCGGGACTGGCGTCGGGCCGGCCCTCCCGGCCCCTTCTCCTGCTCCAGCACCTTCGCCTCGCCCACCAGTTGCAGCGCGCGCAGCCCCAGGTAGAGCTCCATCAGGTCGTCGATGTCGGTGAGGTCGACGCCGAGAAGCGTCTCGATGCGCCGCATCCGCTTCTGCAGGGTGTTGCGATGGACGAACAGCGCCTCGGCGGTGGGCTGCATGGCGAAATGGTTGTCGAGCAGCGTGCGCAGCGTCTCCAGCAGGTGAGTGTGTCGCCGGGCGTCGTACTCGAGCAGCGGCGCGATGCTGCGCCGAGCGATGTCCGCCAGCGCCCCCCCGCTCTGGCCCTGCAGCAGCCGGAACCGCCCGCTGAGCTCCTCGAAGAGGACGATGCCGCGGGCGTCGATGCCGCGCTGCGCGGCGGCCAGGGCGTCGACGGCCTCCTGCAGCGCCTTGGGGCCGGCGCCCGGGCCGCTGTGTGCGCCGGACGCGCCGACGGCGATCTCGAGCCGGTACGGCTCGCCGGCGGCGAACGTCTTGATGCCGAGAAGGAGATCGCGGGCGGCGCCGTCCCCCACGGGCGCGTAGCCGTCGGGCAGCAGGACGGCGAGCGACGTCGCCCGCGGCCGGCTGAGGAACGCGATGAGGCGGTCGCCGCAGTACGTGTCGACCGCCTCGACCAGCGCATCCTCCAGATCCACCGCGCGGCGCCCCTTGTGGCGCGCGCCGCCGAAGTCGCAGATCGCCAGGCGCCACGGCCGGTCCAGATCGACGCCGTGGTCGGCGACGAGCGCCGTGAGCTCCTCCGGCGCGCTCCCCCCGTCGAGCAGGTCGCGCAGCAGCCGTCGGCGCAGCCGCCGCGTGGCGACGATCTCGTCGCGCTGCTTGAGCAGGTCGAGCGTGATCAGGCGCTGGAGGAACGAGAGCGCCGTGTCCACGAACTCGGTGCTCGAGGTCTGCGCCGCGGACGCGACGACGAGCACCTCGAGCTTGCCGTAGAGGACGACCTCGCGACAGAAGTACCGTGAGGCGCCCACCTCGATGATGCCGAGGGCGGTCGGGTCGGTGAGCTCGGACCAGGCCGCCCACACCTCCCGGGCGATCCGGCGCGGGTCCTTCACCCCCGAGCCGGTGATGACGGCGCCGACGCCGTCGAGCAGCAGCATCGGCATGCCGATGAGGTTCGCCACCTTGGCCAGCAGCTCGTCGGGGCCGGCCTCGGCGATCAACAGGTCGAGCAGGTCGTTCTGCATGGCGACCGTGCGGCGCAGGCGGTGCAGGTCCGCGGAAGCCAGCACGTTGTAGACGTAGGAGAGGACGCTGCGCGTGAGCGCGCCCGCGGGAAGCGTGAGGATCGGCAGCTTGAGCTGCTGCGCGCGCTCCACCACGTCCCGCGGCACCTCGTCCACAAAGTGCCCGAGCGCCACGATGAGGGCCGCCGTGTCGATGCTCGCGAGGCGGTCCAGGATCCACAGGCCCATCGCCGGGTCGTCGCACCAGGTGCGCCCCGTGCTGATGAGCACGCTCTCGCTGGTGAGGTAGGGGACGGGGTCGTCGGCGTCCGAGAAGTGGACGCCCTTGACGACCCGGCCGAGACCGACGCCGCCGGTGGCCGCGGTCAGCCCGAGGCCGGAGTCCTCGACGAGCTCGCGCACCGTGAGCACGCCCGAGGCGGCGACGACGCGGTCTCTCTGGGTGTGCAACTGACTACCTCCAGGCAGATGAGTGTGCGTCCGGGTGCCATAACTACGCTCGCGTTCGGGCTACAGTACCACTGTCAGTACCGATAAGGAGACACCATGAAGTCCAAGAAGCCGAAGATCAAGACCACCCTCGTGAGCGCCGAGTCGACGTTCACCTGCGACATCACGTCGACCGACATCCGCGACGAGATGTGCATGCGTGAGTACCTGCGCGCCCACATGCCGGTCGCCGTCTGACGACGACCCCGTAGAGTCACAAGACCGTCCCCCGGCGGAACTGGAAGCGGGGGGCCGGGAGCATCCCGAAGATCCTGCTCCCGGCCCCCCGCTTCGACGTACGGGCTTGCCTACCGCTTGACCTTGAAGGGCTTGGCGCCGCTCTTGCCCGCCGTGGTGGTGACCCTGACCTTCTGCGCGCCGAACGCCGCCTTGGCCGGCACCTTGCACTTGATGCGCGTGGCGCTCCAGGAGACGTACCTGGTGCACTTCTTGGAGCCGAACGCGACAGAGCTCTTCACCTGCCTGGCGCCGAAGGCCGTGCCGATGATGGTCACGGTGGCGCCGCGCCTGCCTGAGGCGGGCGAGAGCCTGGAGATGGCCGGCTTGGGCGCCGGGGCCGGCTCGACCAGATAAGCATAGGCGGCGCCCGCCTGGACGGCGGCGCCGAGCGAATGGTACGGCGCGCCGGCGAGCGCCGTGGTGTGCATCTGCCCACCTTCACGCAAAAGAGTGTGCGTCCGGGTGCCATCGCTACGTTCGCCTTTGGACTACAGTACAACTGCAAGCATTGATCAGATGAACCCCGGCAGACAGTGCCGGCAGCGCCAAGAGGAGACACCATGACGACTCAGGACTGGATCACCGAGCACGACCTCAGCCTCACCTTCGACGGCACCGGCCGCTTCTGGAGGTTCCGCCCGACCACTGCGCCCCACGGCCTGCAGCCGGTGGACGCGAGCATCGTCGACGGGACCATCGTGATCAGCGTCACCGCGCCCGGCATCAAGCCCGGCGATGTGGACCTCTGCGTCGCCGACGACACGCTGCAGATCCGCGGCAAGACCGACCGCACCATGGACCTAGCCTGCGACGTCGGGCTGCCGATGGCCATCGGCCTCGACCAGCTCGAGACCGCCTACGCCGGCGAGGCGCTCGCCATCAAGGTGCTGCCGCCGTCGATGGCTCGCGAGACCGTCATCGAGAACGTCCGGGTGGCCTGCTGACAGCGGTCACCTAGGTACAGAGATCCGTCCCCCCGGCGGAACCACAGAAGCGGGGGGCCGGGAGCATCCC